>JACPVN010000294.1 GCA_016191715.1 Ignavibacteriota bacterium
AGAGAGGTTCTTAACGAATCCTGTGACTCTCTGATAGGCATCTAATTGGTAAATCCGTGCGTCTTGGACTCCATTTTCTTGATCTACATAGTTTTGCGATCTCAGGCTATGCACTTTGTTATAGCTTTGTGTAAACCCTACAGTGACTTGATTATTCTGTAACTTCCGGTGATTCAGTGAGGAAAGACGCTTGATCGGGTCATACGTCGCTTCAATACGATAGTTGTTTCCTGTCGTTTTGTTGAACACTCGTCCGTAACCGTGGTAGTCATACTGCGCTAAATCTTGTTGTCCTCCAACACTGTTGTCGTATCCGTTCGTTTTTAGTTGTCCTAAAAGCTCGATCTGGTTATAGCCACTAAACGTTAAGCTTCGTCCTCCTGCATAGCTTACGGACACCGGGTTTCCTACTTCATTGTAGGTTCCGCTAAACGTCTTTGCTGGCAGATACACTCCTTGAAGGGGATGATAAATCTCTTGAGTCGTGCTTAAATTCAGCCCTCTGTTGTCTTTCTCAAAGGACATTTGGCTTCCGTAGTTTACTCCCACCGAAGACATCAAGGTTTGAAGACGAATCTGCTGATTTAAACCATCGTATTCAAACCCTTCTTCCATCTGCACTTGTTCGGCGCTGTTCTTGTACTGAATGTTCACTACTCGATTCAGCTTATCATAGCTCTGCTCTATTATTTCTCCGTTTTCTCGGATCAGACGCACCAGATTGCTTTCTTCATCATAGAAATAATCTTTCATCTTCCCTTGGGCATTGATTTTTCTCGTTAAGCGACCATGATGATCATAAAAATATTGAGTGAGTAAGTTATCTCCGTCCACGCTTTTGATTAAACGAGAACGCTTATCATAGACCTTTCCGTGATGAATCGGCCCATTTTGAGCGTCCATTAGCTTGGAGAACTCTCGTCCTAAGCCATCATAGCGCATTTGATGAATATTCGCTTCTGCATCCATTCTCAACGTCGTTAAACCCCGAGAGTCTAAGTTGAAGTGGGTTCGATTTCCTAAATCATCTTCGGTTTCTCGTAAGCGGTTGAGTTCATCATAACGGAGAGTTTGAGTATAAGTACCAACAAGGACTCCATTCTGATCTTTTTCACGACTCACCTTCGTAATGAGGTTCGAGTTCGCATCATAATAGCTCTGGGTCTGATTTCCTAGAGCATCTCGGACTTGAGTTACTCGATCTGCCGAGTCATACGTCAACGTTGTTGCGTGATTGTTGCTATTCACCGTTCGGAATACTAAATTGTTCCGGTTATAGCCGATCTTGTCTGTCAATACTCCTAGCGCTTGGTTCCGTGCTAAGTCCCGATGGAAGAACTTACTCAGATAGCTTCGATCTCGTTCATCATACAACACTTGCGTTTTCGTCAACAGAATCTGAGGTCCACTCGGATATTGCTCTCCTCTCAGTGAAGTCTCTGTTACATTCGAGTTCTTATCATACTCGTAACTCACTTTGCTTCCTATCCCGTTTCTGATGCTTTTCAGCCGGTCGTATTCATCATACTCGTACGTTTCTTGATGATTCGGAAGGGGATAGATTTTTTTAGCAAGGTTTCCGTTTTTCGTATAATTATAGCGGATTGTCGTCGGTGCAGTTCCTGAAGAAGCAATAATCTTCTTGAAAACCATGTTGCGTTCATCGTACACGATTCGATCCTCTTCTGGACTAGGATCATCGCTATAAGCTGTTTTTATCAGGTTATCCGACTTGTCGTAAAAATAAAAAGTACTCTGAGAG
Organism: Ignavibacteriota bacterium; assembly: GCA_016191715.1. Lineage (GTDB taxonomy): Bacteria > Bacteroidota > Ignavibacteria > UBA10030 > SZUA-254 > FW602-bin19. The sequence continues at coordinate 1,763 of JACPVN010000294.1, forward strand.
CTAGCCATTTCTGGATGCGTTATCACTTCCTGTTTCATACTCAGCAGATTGTCGAGAATATCATAAGTAAACTGGGTTTCAAAGTGATTCGGACTTTCAAAACCAGAAACGTTGGCATCACTATCTTCAAAGCTGTTTTCCAGCTCTACCCATGTTTTCTCTATGTTTCCGTTGGCATCATAAAACGTGATCGTCTCGTAACTCGCTCCTCCATCTGCTGGAAAGCTCGTCAATGCCGGAGAAATCGACTTCACCATCTCATCGCTGTTATTATACACAAACTGAAATACTCGACCCTTTGCATCTGTTTGTTCCACTGCGTTTCCCACAAGGTCATATTTATAGCTCGTTGTCAAAGCCAACCCTTCGGGATCCACCTCTACCGATTGCAACACCAGGTCGAGCAACATAAACTTCAATATCCAACTTGTTAGATGTCTTGAATATATTTATTCTATCAAGTCCTGCAGGATTAAGAACCTTTTTAAGTTCTTTTCTTACAA
>JACPVN010000295.1 GCA_016191715.1 Ignavibacteriota bacterium
GAAGAGTGTTATCAAGCGCTGTAACTCCTAGAACACGCCCGCCGGCAGTTTCGAGTTTTTCGTTTCTTGTTTTTGTTCCTGCTTGAAAAGTCAGAACATCAGATGTGTTCGATGTTTCTTGCAAACCGAAAATCTCTTTTCCTGTTTGATACGCATCAGGGTACCCGCCCGAAGCCAACACAACACAAACTGAGGATTGATTTTTCAATTTGATTTCTGTGCGATTGAGCTTTCCCTCAGCAACTTCGAGCATCAACTCCGCCAAATCTTCATCAAGTAACGGAAGAATAACTTGCGTTTCCGGGTCACCGAAGCGGCAGTTGTATTCAACCACTTTCGGTCCTCCATTCGTGAGCATCAATCCAACATACAAGCAACCTTTATACGGATGACCTCGTGTTGACATTCCATCAAGTGTTGGTTTGATAATTTCTTTTATAACTCGTTCAAGAATTTCTGAAGTAACAATTGATGCAGGTGCATATGCGCCCATGCCGCCAGTGTTTTTTCCCTCATCATTATCGTACACGCGTTTATGGTCTTGCGCAGGGGAGAGTGTGATGAAAATCTTTCCGTCCGTCAGTGCAAAGATAGATGCCTCTTCACCCTCCATAAATTCTTCGATGACGATTCGGCTTCCTGCATCATCAAAAACTTTTTCTTCAAAATATTGATGGAGGATTTCGTTCGCCTCGTTTTGTGTTACACAAATTGCAACACCTTTTCCCGCCGCTAATCCATCCGCCTTGATAACAATTGGGAATGAACAGTGAGACAAGAATTCCTTTGCTTCAGTGAGTTGCTGGTTTGCAAACGTTTCAAACTTTGCCGTTGGAATATTGTGCCGTTTCATAAATTGTTTGGCGAAGATTTTACTTCCTTCCAACCGCGCAGCGGCTTTTGAAGGTCCGAAGATTTTCAAATCGGCGGATTCAAATTCATCTACAATCCCGTCAACAAGCGGTTGCTCAGGTCCGACGACGGTTAAATCAATTTTCTGTTCAAGAGCAAACTTCTTCAACGCCTCAATATTATTTGCTTTGATTGGGACGCACTCAGCAAGTTCAGCAATTCCCGGATTTCCGGGCGCGCAAAAAAGTTTTTCCACTTTCTTACTTTGTATAAGTTTCCATACCAAAGCATGTTCTCGCCCGCCGGAACCAATGACTAATATGTTCATCACTCGCTCACCAAAAATCCAAACATGCGGGAAAGTTCCTCCGTCAATTTTACACGGTCGTATTTCTGAACGACTTCTTCATTCGGTCTTGGCAATTTGTTCTGCTCATACATTTGATAAAACTTGAGAATTGCCTGTGCGATTTCTTCGACATTATCCGGCTTGGCAAAAATACTCGCTCCGGTTTCCTGCAATGTTTGACGGATGAATCCATCCGGCACACAAGCGAGGACAGGTTTTCTTGCACCAATGTATTCATACAATTTTCCGGGAGATTGCCGGTCATTGTTCACAGTCAGCCAAAGAATGTCTGATGACGTAATGTGCCTGATACAAGATTCATGATTTACGTAGCCTGTCGTGATGATATTCGATTCGAGTTCCAACTGCTTGATGAGTTTAGCATGTTCATCCTGAAGAACTCCGACGAAACATGCTTCAATCTTTTCTTTTAAACTAGGTCGCTCGACGAAAATTCTTTTTAATGCCTGAAGGAAATATTTTGGTGTTCGGTCTCCGTAAAAAACTCCTGCGTGTGTTATTCTCATTTTTGGAGAAGGAGTGGAATCGCTTACGGTTTCAAAATCTTTCGGGTCAAATCCCTGAGAAAGAATCGTGATGTCGTTGTATTCTAAGAAACGATACTTCTTAATCATCAACTCCTTTACGCGCCGATTTGTGACTATAATCCTTGATGAAAGTCGAAGCACCATTTTCTCCATCCGATAATTCAGCCAGCGATGAAGCGGTGTCGGATAATATTTCAGAGGATATTCAAGCCACGGGTCACGGTAATCAATCACTAGTGGAAGGTTGAATCGTTTTCGTAATTCAGTGCCAATAAGAAAATCAGTAAAGGGCGGAGCGGTTGCAAAGACAAGACTAAAATTATTTTTTTTGTGCAGTTCAATAGCGGCTTTCAGCGCTTTGTTTTTCCAACCGATTTTATTGTCGGGAATAAAAAACGAATCGCTGAGAAACGTGAGAAACTTGCGCATCCTTTCGGAAGGCATTTTAACCACGCCTTTTTTCTTGAGGAGGCGATTTGCATCGAGTGAACCGGCACGGAATATTTCAATGTCAAGTCCGTTCAATTCATCGAGTAAGGATTCATCCTGTGCAAAGTAGCCGGTCGGAGTTACAGTCAGCACGGTCGGTTGGTAACCAAACTGCGGGAGATATTTTACAAATTTAAGTGTGCGCTGTACGCCGCTCAAACCAAGCGGAGGAAAATAATAAGCAATGACAAGAACATGTCTTTTGGGTGTAGAACTCATCCGGGATAAAGTGTTTTCAAATTCCAAATTTCAAAACCCAATATACAAACAAAGAGCGTGTCTCAAAAGTTGAAAATGTCGTACTGTCATGCCTGCAAAAGCAGGCATCTAATCATTCGGTGTCAAGACCATTCGGTTTATTGGATTCCCGCGTTCGCGGGAATGACAGATGAGGTATCGTTTACAGGATGATGAGTTCTTTCGGTGAAGAAGTAAGTACTTCACTTTGCCCGTTGCGAATGATGATGTCATCTTCAACGCGAACGCCGCCAAGTCCGGGAAGATAAATACCCGGCTCAATTGTTACGACACAACCTTCATGCAAGATTGCAGTTTTATTTGTCCAGGAAATTTTCGGTGGCTCATGAATTTGCAAACCGATGCCGTGTCCAAGCGAGTGATTGAAAAATTTCCCATATCCTTTTTGTTTGATATGGTCGCGTGCGACTGCATCCAAATCGAACACTTTCATTCCGGAGTGTGCCGCGTCGATCGCTTTTCTTTGGGCATCAAGCACAACCTGATACACTTTTTGCATTTCGTTCGATGGCTTTCCAACGGCAACAGTTCTTGTCATGTCGGAATGGTAACCATTATAAACGCATCCGAAATCGAGTGTGAGCATATCTCCTTTTTTGATTTTTTTCGATGATGCACGAGCGTGCGGGAGCGCGCTGTTCGCTCCACTTGCAACGATGGATTAAAATGCATCCGAATCTGCTCCGTATTTCCGATGGCGATAAGTAATTTCAGCGGCAATATCCGCTTCAACCACTCCAAGTTTGATGAGCGGAAGAACATCGGCAAAAACTTTATCGGTGATTTCAACCGCTCGTTTGATGCAAGCGATTTCGCCTTCATCTTTACTGACGATGAGTTTCTCCATCACTTCCGCGCGCGGGCGGAAGAGCACTTTCGGAAACTTTTTCTTTAAATCGTTGTAGTGTGAAAGAGTAACGGTGTTCCCATCAAACCCGATTCTCATTCCCGGACGAAACCATTTTCGTTTGAGCATGAGATCATACAAATTATAGTCCCGTGCGATTGCGGTTGTCCATCCATGCACTTCACGCTTGACTTGTTCTTCGTATCGTCCGTCCGTGACAAAATACGCGTTCCTTTTTGTAACCAATCCGACACCGTTTGAGCCGGTGAAACCGCTCGCCCAACGAAGGTGAGGCATAAAGGTTACTAAGAACGCGTCTATGTTGAGAGAGTCGAAATTACTTCGAAGTGCAGTTAATCGGGATTTATTCATTGCAAGGATTAAAGATTTAGGATTGACGATTTATGATTCAAGCATCGACTATTGAGCATCAAGCATCATGGAACAAGCATCAAGTTCACCAGTGATAATTCGGAGCTTCTTTGGAAATGCGAATATCGTGCGGGTGACTTTCTTTCAAGCCCGCTTGAGTCATTCGCACGAATTGTGTTTTGGTTTTCATTTCTTTAATTGTTCGGCAACCACAGTAGCCCATTGCCGCACGTAAACCGCCAACCATTTGAAACACAGTATCAGCAAGCGGACCTTTGTACGGTACAAGTCCTTCGATACCTTCGGGGACAAGTTTCGGCAAATCATCTTCGACATCCTGAAAATATCTGTCACTGCTACCTTGTTTCATGGCATCAATCGAACCCATGCCGCGATAACTTTTAAACGCACGACCTTCGAGCAGAACTTTTTCACCCGGACTTTCTTCAACTCCGGCAAATAAATTTCCAATCATGATTGTGTCAGCGCCGGCGGCAATTGCTTTAGCAATATCGCCCGTTTGTTTGATGCCGCCATCGGCAATGAGCGGAACACGCGCCTTGCTTGCTTCCTTCGCACATTCGTTGATTGCTGTAACCTGAGGAACGCCGACACCGGCAATAATTCTCGTTGTACAAATCGAGCCGGGACCAATGCCGACTTTTACTCCATCAACTCCTGCTTTGATTAAATCGCGGGTTGCCTCAGCAGTTCCGATATTTCCGCCAATCAAATCGGTGTCAGGATATTTTTTCTTTATTTGTTTAATGATGTTCAATACACCTTGCGAGTGACCGTGTGCTGTGTCCACGATGATGACATCAACTCCCTCTTTGATGAGTTCATCAACCCGTTCAAGTGTATCTTCTTTGATTCCGACTGCCGCACCGACTCGCAATCGTCCAAGCGAATCTTTACAGGCATTCGGGAAACTTTTCTTTTTCTGAATATCTTTGAACGTGAGAAGTCCCCGAAGTTTCCCGTTTTTATCAACAATCGGAAGTTTTTCTATGCGATGTTTTTGTAAGATTTGCTCAGCTTTTTCGAGTGTTGTCCCAACAGGTGCGATGATGAGATTTTCCTTCGTCATCAATTTGTCAACACGCAGCTCACGGTTTGGTTCGAAGCGTAAATCCCGATTCGTCAGGATTCCAATCAACATTCCGTTTCCATCAACAATAGGAATTCCGGAGATTTGATACTTGCTCATCAACACCAACGCCTCTGCAACTGTTTGATTCGGTTGCATCGTAATCGGGTCGGTAATCATTCCGCTTTCGGAACGTTTTACTTTATCAACCTGCTCAGCATGCGCTTCGATGGACATGTTTTTATGAAGAATCCCGATACCACCTTCACGGGCAAGCGCAATAGCAAGCCGTGCCTCCGTTACAGTATCCATCGCAGCGGAGATAAGAGGGATGTTGAGTTTGATGTTTCGAGTAAGTTGAGTTGAAACATCCGTTTCTCTTGGAAGCACCGATGATTTTCTCGGAATGAGAAGAACGTCGTCGAAGGTTAGGGAATCGCCGAGGAATTTGTTAGGCATAATTAGATTGTTCCAAAACGATTTCTTAATTCCCATGCCATCAATTCAGA
>JACPVN010000296.1 GCA_016191715.1 Ignavibacteriota bacterium
CTTTAATCAAATCAATAGAATTTTTATTGAACTGCGGATAGAACGGAAGCCAGCCGTTGCGCACTGCCTTCACCTGAACATCCATCGTGTGTCCGTGCGCGAGCGAATCGGGCGATTGCTTTTGTGGAACGGTGTGATAATCGGTGAAATCTTTTTCGTAACGCCATTGGTCGGTGTTGACGTAATGCCAACTCGGCGCGTTCTGCTGACGCGATGCCGGATACCAATCTTTCGCGAACGCAATTGCGCCCCACGGTTCACCCGGCGCTAATTTTTCCTGACCGACATAGTGCGCAAGTCCGCCTCCGTTGACGCCGACACAACCGCAGAACATGAGTGCATGAATTCCAGCCCGGTACATCAGGTTTGCATGATACCAGTGATTGATTCCCGCTCCTATTATAATAGTGCATTTGCCGTTCGTGTGTTGCGCCGTTGAACCCCACTCACGCGCAAACTGTAACAAATCTTTCCGTCCGATTCCCGTGTACTTCTCCGACCACGCAGGTGTGTACGGAGAACTATCATCATCGAAATCTTTCGGGTAATCTCCTTTCAGTCCGCGGGAAACGCCGTACTGCGCCATCAACAAATCATACACAGTCGCGACTGTTACGATCTTTCCGTCTGCTGTTTGAATTTTCTTGACAGGAACTTCACGAACGAGACTCGTTCCTTCCGCAAAATTATCGAAGCGAACTTTTACAACACCATCGCCTGAATTGAGAAACGTTATCTTCGGAGCGATGTCGGTTCCGTCCTGTCCGTCTTTGAGAAGTAGATTCCATTTTCCTTTTGCCGTTCCCCATCTGTCGCCGACACTTCCCATCGGCATTTTCGGTTGCGATGAAGTTTCATCCCACATGAGGAATTTCCACTCGCCGTTCTCAATTGCAGAATATTTTTGTAAACGGTTTGCGCGGAGAAGTTGTCCCGCTTCGAATGATGCACCGTCCTCTCGACGAGTCGAGTCATCGACCTTCAACTCGACAAGGAACGGAGCGTCTGTGAATTTTTTTGTGTACTCAATGAAGTAGGGAACTTGTTTTTCGTGATGAAACTCTTTGAGCAAAACATGATTCACTGCCATCCACCACGCGCCGTCCTGTCCCGCATTGACGGAAATCCAATGGTCTGCATACTTCGCAACCTGATTGAAATCGGGAGCGAATACATACATTTTCGTTCCGTTGTGACGCGCTTCTGCGGCGAAGTGAACGTCGGGCGTTCGAGTCATGTTGAGATTTGCACCCATCACAGCAAGAAGTTTTGAGTTGTACCAATCTGCCGATTCGTTGACATCAGTTTGCTCGCCCCACGTTTCAGGAGAGGCAGAAGGCAAATCGCAATACCAATCATAAAACGAAAGAGAAATTCCACCCATCAACTGCATCAATCGTGCACCTGCGGCGTAGCTGACCATTGACATTGCTGGAATCGGTGAGAAGCCGGCAATGCGGTCGGGTCCGTGCGACTTGATGGTGTGGATATTCGCGGCCGCCATAATCTCTAACACTTCATTCCAACTTGTGCGACGGAACCCGCCTTTGCCGCGCGCACGATGCCAACGTTCGCGTGCCTGAGGATTTGTCACAAGCGATTTCCATGCATTTACCGGGTCTTCGTATTCGGCTCGTGCCTTTCTCCATAAATCAACCAGCGCGCCGCGAATGTACGGATATTTTACGCGCAACGGGCTATACAAATACCACGAGTATGAAATCCCTCGTTGACATCCGCGCGGTTCGTATGGCGGTAAACTTTTTTCGAGCAATGGGTAATCGAGTCCCTGCATTTCCCATGTAACAATTCCGTCTTTCACATGAATCATCCATGTGCAACTTCCCGTGCAGTTTACGCCGTGCGTACTGCGGACAACTTTATCATGTTGCCAGCGATTGCGGTAAAATTCTTCCCAACTCCGAAGTTTTGGGTCTTCTTCATCTTTAATCCAGGGGATGATTCCGGTCTTATTCATGGATAATCTCCGATTTACGTTTTTCAACTAATGGTCTTCTCACAGCGCGGAAGCGTTTACTCCAGACAACATCAAATACGGCGAGCATGATGAGCGCGCCGCCAAGTCCAAACAAAACAAAATTTAATCTCGCCGTCGAAGGGTCTTCCGGCGCGCGTTGCAATGTGTGTTGGAAGTATGCTGTAAGTGCGAGAACTTCTTCCGCTTCAAGCGCCTGTTTTTTAAAAACGGATTGCATCGTTGGTGTTGCGGGTGCAGAAAGTCATGTTGCAAGAGTTTTACGTCCTTCATATCGTTCAAACACTGTGGTTAAATCCGGCGCAAGTAATCCGCCGCCAAGTCCGCCGACACCGTTCACGCTGTGGCAGGAAATGCACGCCGGTCCGCCGTTCTTCAAAGCAATTGTTCCGAGGAAAATCTGATGTCCGGTTTCAATATCATTTTGGTTGAACGGTCGGTCGCTCAACTGCATTCCGGCAAACTGCGATTTTTCTAATTTCGATTCGGCAATAATTAAATCGAGTAATGCTTCTGCTCGGGCTTTATTCATCCCGACAATCGTAGCCATGATTGCGCCGCGCGCATCTTTCTGTAACTGAAGTGCGTACGGGTCACCTGCATCAATCATCCCTTTCGGGTCCATCATGAACTTGACGAGCCATGCGCGGTCTTTCCGCTCCTGCACATCCTTCAAATCCGGTCCCGTCAATCGTCCTCCTCCGATGGTGTGGCAACTCATACAGTTCTGCTTGAAATAATCGGCTGTCTCCTGTGCAATCACCAATGAACTGCATCCAAAAACAAACAGAAGAATTATTGGTAGTTGTTTCAAACAAAAAAATTGTCTCATAACATTTCTCATATTCAGTTTACCGAAGCAATTTTTGTTGCATGTATTTTATTCATCGCTTCCAAAACACTCAACTTATCGTCTATGTGTTTGCTGAGGTCTTCGATGGTTTTTTCGTTTAACATTCTGAAAATAATTCCCTTTGCATCTTTCCAATCGGTGTGAACGGGGCAGGGTTTCTCATCGCCGCAACTCGGAAATCCCATCACACAATGGGAAAGAAACGCTTCTCCGTCAATCGCTCGAACGATATCTATGAGTTTGATTTGCGTTGCATTTCGTCCAAGGTCGAACCCGCCGTTCTGTCCCTTGTACGACATAACGATTTCGTGCCGGGAGAGTGTTTGTAAAACTTTGCTGAGAAAATGGTAAGGAATGTGAAGCGTGTAAGCGACATCAAGAAGATGAATCGGTTTCCCGTTCTTCGCTTTTGCTAAATAGAGTACTGCTTGGAAAGCATACTCACACGATTTGGAAAATAAGACCGGCACTATTGAAATTATTTGAATTAGACTTTAATGTCGTGTTCAAGCATTATGCCAATTTTACTGTTGATAAATCTCTTTGGATTTTCCCTGAAATAGCAACATCCTTCTTGAAATTAGATATTTATATCTCATTCATGAGAAAAAATTCTTTTTACTCATTTCATAAATGAAAATAAACTTAATAGGTATAACTATAGAAATACAAGCAACATCAAGTAACATTTGCTTTCATGAATGATGGTTTATTGAAAAATAATTTGAATGAAAATCAATATTTCTATTGACTATGTGAATTTACTTTGTTAAATTCACCCATCATTTCTTGGTGTTCTTTCCTAATAGATGCTACTAACCTATGATTGTAGCACACACATTTATTTCATTTTTTAACAGTTAGGGAATAGTTATGAATGATCGGTATTTTTTCGTTGTCTGTTATCTCACCATTTTTCTTGTTCTTTGTGCTTTTAATTTGAATGCACAACCGAATGTTGTTGATGTTACTCCTGCAAAAAATGCGCTGAGCGTATCAAAAGCCTCTAACATTACTGCTGTATTTGATATGCCGATGAACATCTCTACTTTTAATGCAAACAACATTATCGTATGCGGTGTGCAATCCGGCAGGCATACAGGGACAATTACACCACAGGGAAATAATGCATTTACATTTAACCTCGATAGCAATTTTATGCCGGGAGAAATTGTAAATGTTACACTCACAATAAACATTTTAAGTGCAACAGGCGGTAATTTGACGAATGGATATCATTGGAGTTTTACAATTCAAAATAGTGTAAGCACAGGAATGTTCGCCGCGAAAGTTGATTATGCAACGAGTAATCCAATGTCCGTTTTTGTGAACGACGTAAATCGTAACGGAGATGGAGACCTCGCAGTCGCGAATTTTAATTCCTCCACTGTTTCCATATTGAAGAACAATGGATATGGAACATTTACCAATGATACGGACTATATAACGGGAGGTCCTCCCCGCTCCGTTTTCATCAACGATGTGGACGGAAACGGCTATGGCGACCTTGTGGCTGCGAGTTATGAATCTAATACTGTTTCCGTTTTGAAGAACAAAGGGGATGGAAAATTTTATCCTAAAACTGATTATCCGGCAGGAGGTAGCCCCCGCTCTGTGTTCATCAGCGACTTGGATGGTGATGGCGATGGGGACCTTGCGGTTGCGAATGACGCTCACGGCACGGTTTCCATCCTGAAGAACAATGGGGACGGTACATTTTCCGCACCGGTTCCATATCCAACGAGACTTGGGTCTTCTTCTGTTTTCATAAGCGATATTGACGGCGACGGTGATGGCGACCTTGCGGTTGCGAATCAAGATGTTGATGTTGTTTCCATCTTGAAGAACAATGGCGATGGAACATTTGCAACGAAAGTGGACTATTCGACGGGAAGTAATCCCAATTCTGTTTTCATCAGCGATTTAGATGGTGACGGAGATGGAGACCTCGTAGTCGCGAATAATAATTCCATCGTTTCCGTAAGGAAGAACAATGGTTATGGAATATTTCCAGATTCCACTAGAGTGGATTATTTGACCGCAGGTGGTTCCACATTCGTTTTCATCGGCGACGTGGACGGCGACGGCGATGGCGATATTGTTACTTCTAACAGTTCTTCCTCTAATGTTTCCGTATTGAAGAACAATGGAAACGGAACATTCGCATCAAGAGTGAATTATTCGACGGGAATTAATCCCTATGCTGTTTTCATTAGTGACATAGACGGCGATGGCGATGGTGACCTTGTAGTCGCGAATTTCAGTTCCAACACGGTCTCTATTCTCAAGAACCTTAATTACGGTTCCATTTCTGGTACCAAGTTTAACGATCTCAACGGCAACGGTATAAAAGACGGGAGTGATGGAGTGTTAGAGGGATGGAGAATCTATCTTACAGGTTCATTCAGCGATTCTACTTTCACTGATTCTCTTGGCAATTACTCTTTCGATAGTTTAATGCCGGGAACATACACAATCACAGAAGAACAACGAGCCGGTTGGTTGCAAACATTTCCTCCATTAGGATTATACACAATCACGTTAGACGGAGATAAGGATACAACCGGACTTGATTTCGGGAACAAGTTACAAACGTTCACAATCATTGCATCTACAATTGGTGGTGGAAGTATTACTCCAACTGACACAGTTTCTATTACATACGGTGCGAACAGGCAATTTACATTCACTCCAAATTCAGGTTACCACATTGATAGTGTTCTCGTAGATGGTTTGAGAGTGGATTCACTCTTGAGTTACACGTTTTCAAATGTTACTACCAATCACACTATCACAGCATATTTTTCATTATTGGTTGGCTCTATTTCAGGAATTAAGTTTGAGGACATCAATGGAAATGGAATCAAAGACGGGAGTGATGGAGTGTTGAATGGCTGGAGTATTTATTTGCAAGGTACAACAAGCGAGACAACGCTTACCGATATAAACGGAAATTATTCGTTCACCAATTTGCAAACTGGTACGTACAGCATTTGTGAAATACAACGCCCCGGATGGAAACAAACAAAACCACCTGCCTCAAGATGCTATTCAATTACACTTATTGCTGGGCAAGATACGAGCGGATTTGTTTTCGGGAACTATCGGGTTGGTTCGGTTTGTGGTTACGTCTTCGTTGACCATGACAGTGATGGTGTGCGAGACCTATACATTGACGATTTGAAAAAGAACATGGACATTATTCTCAAAGGAATTACCACGCCACCGGAAACATTGGCGACTGATGCCAATGGCGCGTTCACATTTAATTCTGTTGTTCCCGATACTTATACAATCAAACAAGTACCAAAAGTTAATTGGAGACAAACAAAGCCTGCAGGCGGCGCTTCGTACACCGTTATCATCACGCCTGGATTAGATACGTGCGGCTTTGCATTTGGGAATTTTTATGTACCGGACACGACTAAGTATAGAACATTTCAGAGAATAGATTACAACGTAATTGGGTCAACAAAACCTAGAGGAAAAACACAAATCAGAAAACCGAATGCGGGAGATGTTCGCGATAGTGTTTATCTTAAGCGTGGTTTTGGTTTGGATACACCAATTGATAGCGGCTATTTAAGAGTAGGCGTAAGAAGATATGATAGTACCGATTGTTACGGTTGGTTTTTCTTCCCATGGGATAGTATCAGAGAAAAAGGTCAACGAAAATATGGTTATCATCGTGCATCGGTTGCAAAATATCAATTTCCCAAACCATGGAAGAAAGAACCAAAGACCAACTATTTCTGGTGGCGGGGCGAAATAAGAACTTCTTCACAGTTTGCAAATGCCGCGAACCATTTTGCATTTGAATTACTTACTTTGAAAACAAATGTTGCGGCAAGTGATCTGGGAATCACTCCAAATGGTTTAGGTGATTTAATCTTTGATAGAGACATCGGACCAGATACAATTTTTAATGGCATGACAATCAGACAAATCATTGCGCGGAGTGACACTTCATTAACGATGGGCATCATCCATTGTCCATCGTTACCTGTGGATACTGTCATCCCGATAGGACATTTAATAATATTGGATAGTGTGGTATCAAGATTGAATCGAGATATGTGGAAAGCGCTTGATAAAAAGAAATTCACAGACTCGATATCTACTAGTCCGTTAAGGTTCAAGGGCGCGGTTGCATTGTATAAAATCCCATATCTGAAACGCCATTCTTCGACAGTAACAATGCTGACAAAGTTTAAACCTATCATTGTTCAAACCGAAATGCCATTAGAATTTCAACTGGAACAGAATTATCCTAACCCTTTTAATCCATCAACTGTTATTCGTTATCAGGTATCCGTTAATAGTCTGGTAACTTTGAAAATATATGATTTACTTGGAAGAGAAATAGCAACATTGGTGAATAATGAATTGATGGAAGAGGGTGATTATGACATGGAATTTGATGCCTCTGAATTTGCATCTGGCGTCTATTTCTATCGGTTAACCGCGACCGGAGTTGATGAACATTCAACAACATTTACCGATGTGAAAAAGATGTTACTTGTCCGATAAGTACATCGGAATTGCTTCAAGAAAGAGCATCGAACACACTTCGATGCTCATTTTTTTTCCGTGGAAGTTCTTGGTTAATTTTTCCGCGCTTCTTCCATCCATACTTTTACTTCATGAACGCTCGGAATTCTGCCGCTCGTCTTCAACTGGTCGTTGATAAAGAGCGATGGAGTTTTCACGGTGCCGAGTTTCGTGATTTTATAGATGTCACTGATCCACTCGACTTCGGCTTCGGTCGGAAACTGAGCGACGGCTTCTTCTGTGTTCATGAGTGTTTGCTGGGTTTTGATTCCCGGCAAACCGGCAACTTTGATAATCATATTTTTTTGTTTCATACGTGAATAAAGAACTGTTACTTAACGAACCGGAACCGGTTCAAAAACTTTTGGTGTCACACGGAGCGGCGGAACAAGATGCTGTGCTTCAAACACCGCCATTGCGGTGATGTTCACAATATCGCTCACGTCGTTTCCCGGAACAAGGAGATAGACCGGCTTTTTAATTCCCATCAGCATCGGTCCGATGGCGGTTGCGCCGCCAAGCCGGCCGAGCAATTTATAGGCAACGTTCGCCGATGTCAGGTCAGGGAAGATAAGGACATTTGCACTACCTTTCAAAGAACTAAACGGATATAATTCATTAATTATTTCCGTATTGATTGCGGCGTCTGCCTGCATCTCACCGTCAATTATCAATTCGGGCGCTTTCCGTTTCACTATCTTCACCGCTTTCTGAACCTTTTCGACCAACGGATGTTTTGTACTTCCGAAATTGCTGAACGAGAGCATCGCAATGCGCGGCTCGATGCTGAACTGCCGCACTTTCTCCGCCGTCAACAAGGCAATCTCTGCAAGTTGTTCTGCCGTCGGTTCGATGTTCACCGTTGCATCAGCGACAAAAATTGTTTGATTCTTGAACACGAGCATGTACAAGCCCGCAATCGTATCAACGTTTTCCTTCTTGCCGATGATTTGCAATGCGGGGCGAACCGTGTCAGGATAATGCTGAGTCAATCCGGAAATCAACCCGTCGGCATCGCCGCGTTCTACCATCAACATTCCGAAGATATTATGCGTCTTCACCTGCCGTTCGGCATCGGAACGCGTGATGCCTTTTCGTTGCCGTGCATTATAATAAGAAGTTATGTAAAAATCCAACTTTTCCGATTTGGACGGATTGATGATTTCAATCCCATCGAGACTCAATCCCAAATCGTTGATTCGCTGATGAATAAGCGTACGGCTACCGAGCAGAATCGGCGTAGCGATATTTTCATCAACAATAATCTGAGCGGCGCGAAGAATTTTCTCTTCCTCGCCTTCCGGGAAGACGATTCGTTTCGGTTCACTTTGCGCTTTGTGAATGAAGAACCGCATCACCTCGCGATGTTTGCCAAGCCGCGCTTCCAATGAATCACGGTACGCTTCAAAATCTTTAATCGGCCGCCGTGCAACTCCCGATTCGATTGCCGATTTTGCAACCGCGACCGCTTCCCACAATAACACGCGCGGGTCGAACGGTTTCGGAATAATATACTCACGGTTGAATTCAATTTTCTTTCCGCCGTACGCACGAATGACAGAATCGGGGACATCTTCTTTCGCAAGTTTGGCAAGCGCCATTGCCGCGGCAATTTTCATTTCATCATTGATTGCCGTTGCGCGAACATCAAGCGCGCCGCGGAAGATAAACGGGAAACCAAGCACATTGTTCACCTGATTCGGATAATCGGAGCGACCGGTTGCCATGATGATATCATCGCGCGCTTCGCACGCATCGGGGTACGTTATTTCCGGGTCGGGATTTGCCATCGCGAAAACAATCGGATTGTCAGCCATGGACTTCACCATTTCCCTCGTAACAATATCCTTGATGGAAACACCGCAGAAGACATCCGCGCCGTTCATCGCTTCGACGAGCGTTCGCTTTTCTGTTTCCGCAGCAAAATATTCTTTGTACGGGTTCATCCCCTCCGTTCTTCCTTTGAAGACAATGCCTTTTGTATCAACAAGAAGAATATTTTCTTTCCGGACGCCGAGCCGTTCATAAAATTTCGCACACGCAATTCCCGCCGCGCCCGCGCCGCTGAACACTACTTTCACTTCCGAAATACTCTTCCCGACTATTTCCAACGCGTTCAACAACGCCGCCCCGCTGATAATTGCCGTTCCGTGCTGGTCATCGTGGAAGACAGGAATGTTCATCGTCTTCTTCAATTCTTCTTCAATGGTAAAACACTCCGGCGCTTTTATATCTTCGAGATTGATGCCACCGAATGTCGGCTCTAACAATTGCACGGTTCTGATAATCTCATCCGCGTTATGAGTGTTCAACTCAATATCGAACACATCAATATCGGCAAAGCGTTTGAAGAGCACTCCCTTTCCTTCCATCACGGGTTTGCCGGCGAGCGCGCCGATATCGCCCAAGCCAAGCACTGCTGTCCCGTTTGAAACGACCGCGACAAGGTTTCCTTTTGATGTATATAAATACGCATCATCAGGATTTTTTTCAATTTCCAAACACGGCTCGGCAACACCGGGCGTGTACGCAAGCGAGAGGTCACGCTGGGTCTGACAGGGCTTTGATGAAATGACTTCAATTTTTCCATGTCTTCCCTGGAGATGATAATCAAGCGCTTCTTGTTTCCGTATCATTGTTTTTCCTTTTCATAATTACTTCAGTCGAAACCGTTAAAACGGTTTCATTTATTCTTTGTTCCTTTAACCCCAGACTTAAGTCTGGGGTTATAAATAAAGGGTGGTTCTAAAAACTACAAAAGAATATCGAATATCGAACAAGTCCCAAAGGGACACCATCGGTGGAATTATGAATTTTGAAGTAGATTGCCACTTCGTAATTCGACATTCGGTGTTCATTATTCATTATTAGAACTACCCTAAAGCAATTGATTGAAAACCACTTCAGTGGTTTCTAACCAATTTCATTCCTGCATCGCAGGCATCATTCCCGCTTCTTCGTTGCCGGATTCATGGCGATACTTCCAACAGACGAGTTCTTCCGCCGATGAAAGCAACGGCTCTACCAACCGGACATCTTTTACGTTCTTCCACTTTGGAAGTATTTGGTCGTAAAGAAATTTCGTTGCGAATCCGTACACATCAATATCATCGAGAACATCTTCATCAATACATAGATACATATCCACCTGCGCCGATGTCTTTTTTACCGCGCGCGGGATAAGTGCATACGCCATTAAATCAGTTTGTTTCCAAACATATTTTTTTGTTCTCGAATTGAATGTGTTCGGAAGGTCAAGCGGACCCGATGCGGCTTTTGTAGTTTCAATCTTCAGTTCGATTTTTTCGCATTGTTTGCAGGATTCTGTTGTTTCCATGTTTTCTCTTTCAGATGATTCAAAGTTATGTGGTCGCTTCAACGGACGAGCGAGAGTATAATCTTCCATTGCCGTTCACCGGCATAAACTTATTTTCGATTCCATATCGTTCAAGTTCTTCTCGGAAATCAGGATGTGCAATATCAATCAGTGCTCTCATCCTCTGCCGGATAGTTTTGCCGTACAAATCGGCAACGCCGTATTCGGTCACAACAAAATGGACATCGCCTTTCGAGGTTGTCACTCCGGCGCCTTCTGCAAGCACAGGAACGATGCGTGAGAGATTTCCTTTCTTTGCAGTTGATGGCAGAGCGATAATCGGTTTCCCCCCTTTGCTACGCGATGCGCCCCGGATAAAATCAACTTGTCCGCCAAAGCCGCTGTAAATATATCTTCCGATGGAATCGGCGCAGACCTGCCCGGTCAAATCAACTTCGATTGCCGAATTGATTGCCACCATCTTCTCATTTCGTGAAATGATGAACGGGTCGTTTGTATAGTGCGAAGGATGAAACTCAATGATGGGATTGTTGTGAATGAAATTAAAAAGTGGTCTTGACGCGAGGACAAACGAGGCAATGATTTTTCCGGGATGAAGTGTTTTCTTTTCGTTCGTCAGAATTCCTTCTTCGACTAATTTGATGACTCCGTCGGCAAACATTTCCGTGTGCATTCCAAGGTCCCGTTTGCCGTGAAGGAATCTCAGCACCGCATCGGGAATCGCGCCGATTCCCAACTGCAGCGTCGAGCCGTCTTCAATCAAATCGGCAATATTCTTCCCTATTTTTTCGTACACCGCCGCTTCTTCCGGTGATGTATCTTTATCAACCTGAGGAAGTTCTTTCAGCGGAACATCCGCTTCAACTGCGTAGGAAAATTTATCAATGTGAATGAAACAATCACCAAGCGTGCGCGGCATTTGCGGATTGACTTGTGCGATGATAATTTTCGCCACTTCCGTCGCCGGCTTTGTACATTCAACACCAACGCCGAAACTGCAAAAGCCATGTTCGTCCGGCGGCGAAACATGAATGAGCGCAACATCAATAGGAAGAATGCCGCGATAAAACAAGCCGGGTATTTCGGAAAGAAAAATCGGTGTGAAATCCGCTCGACCGTCGTTCACCGCTTCGCGCATATTCTTTCCGATGAACAATGCATTGTGCCGGAAGTGTCCTTCCATCTCAGGATTGGAATAACCGGTTTTCCCGACGGTCAACAAGTGAATAACTTCAACATCCTCCAACTCGTTGTGTCTTCCGCACATCGCCTCGACCAACACTTCGGGCATCGCACAGCCCGGATGAACATACACTCGTTGCCCCGATTGTATAACTTTTACTGCTTCTTCAGCAGTTCTCAATTTCGACTTATAACGACCTAACCAGTTCATATTCAATTTTCTAACGTAGCAACGCGTACACTGCTAATAAATCCTAAATCCTAATTTAGAAATTCTAAACAAATTCGAATCTCGAATTTAGGATTTGTCCCTAAGGGATCCCTTCGGGATTTAGTATTTCGATATTCTTTTTTAGAATTTTTCATCTGACTAATTCTTCAACATCAACTGCATTCAACTCGAATCGTTTTGCAATTGATTCACTTGTACATGTTCCCTGAAACGTGGAGACACCGTGCGCCAATCCTTTATTTTCTGCAATTGCTTTATGCAGACCCTTCTCCGTAATCTCCAATAAATACGGAAGCATCGCATTCGTCAAACCATAGGTTGCCGTACGTGCAACGTTCGCGGGAATATTCGGAACACAGTAATGAATAACATTATGAGTGACATATACCGGATTTTCCAGCGTCGTGAGCCGGCTTGTTGCAACACAACCGCCCTGGTCAATGGAAATATCGAGAATGATGGAACCCGGTTTCATCTGCTGAACCATTTCGGATGTGACGAGATGCGGCGCACGCTCACCTTTAATCAACACCGCACCGATAACCACATCGGCAAACTGCAACGCCTTCTGAAGATTGTACTCGTTCATCAACGCTGTTACAGCCCGATGATTAAAACGGTTTTCCAACGTTCGCAATCTGCTCAGTTCCTTATCAAGCACAATCACTTCTGCGCCGACTCCGAGTGCAACGCGTGTCGCCGCTGTGCCGACTGTTCCCGCGCCAAGAACAACAACAGTCGCAGGGGGAATGCCGGTAATTCCACCGAGGACAATTCCTCTGCCGTAGTTCGTGCTTTCTAAAAATCGTGCGGCGATTTGTATAGACATCTGTCCGGCAATCTCACTCATGATTTGCAGAATCGGTAAATCTCCGTTTTCATCCTCAATCAATTCATACCCGATAGCACAGATTTTTTTCTCAAGAAGCAATTCAACTACTTTTGGTTTTGCAATGGGCAAGTGGAGAAACGAGAGGAGTGTTTGTTTTTCTTCAAATCGCTGACAGTCGGATTCGTTCGGCGGGGAAACCTTCAGGATAATATCCGAGCGACCGAAAATTTCATCACTTGTATAGACAATCTTCCCCCCGACCTTTTCATATTTTTCATTTGCAAAATGCGAAGCATCGCCTGCGTCTTTCTCAATGTACACAGCATGACCGTTGCTCACCAGAGATTGCACTCCTGCAGGAGTTAGCGCAACACGGCGTTCAACTGATGGATGTTCTTTGAGGATTCCTAAATTCATAGTGTTTTTCTGATTGTTCCCGACCTGAAATTGTCAACTTTTATGCCAGATGAAATATAGGCATTTCATTGAAATGACAGAATTTCCTTGAAACAAAAAAAATAAGATTTCAGGCTTGAGAAGATTCAAAACAGAGGTTGTCAGGGGTGAGAAGTCTTTTCAACAAGTTTGAGATTTCTCTTAATCGTCTTACATTGAGAAATGGACAAAGGGAAAATACACATTTTCATTGTGGAGAGACAATGGTTGCACGAATAATTAGTGTTCTGTTTTTCATTCCATTCCTGACGATTGCGCAGGTTCAACAATTTCCGTACACGGAACATTTCGATGCGGATACGTTGCTTCCTGCCGGGTGGAGTTCTTCAGAAAATCGGGATACATCGAAAAACGATTTTACAATCACAACATCATCACCTCATTCTTCCCCGCATGCAGTCATCAGCACAAATGCAACTGTAAGCCAAATTCTCTACTCTCCGTTTTTTGATTTTTCAATTGCCCCTCCTGAAACTTTATATTTTTTTGAACGTCGTTCGCCTTCTCATAACTCCGGATTATTGGTTGAGACTTCGAACGACAGCGGACAAATTTTCTTTCCTATCTCAGATACTTTGAAAAATATCAGTACGTCGTATGTTCTCCGAACGGTAGCGCTTCCTGATTCGCTTGCAGGAAGAACCAATGTGCGATTTCGTTGGAGGATTATCGGCGATGGAACTGGCGCGCCCGGAACAATTCGTTTCGATAATATTTCACTTACAACCGCTATGCAAATTGATGTTGCTGTTACTTCACTTTCCTTAGCGCCGTTATTTCCTTTCGTTAATGATACAATAGCGTTCCGCGCGACAATCAAAAATCTTGGCAACGATTCAATTCAAAACATTCCTGTGGAGTTTTATGTTGATGCGAACAATGATTCGCTTGCTCAATCTTCAGAATTGATTTCATCAGGTACAATCGGGACAACTCTTTATCAAAATGATTCGGCAACTGCTCAAGCAAGTACTTCATTCTCAACTGCGGGTACATACAGGATTATTGTGAGAGCAACCGTTGCCGGTGATGAAGATTCAACGAACAACACTCAGACGATTTCAATTTCTGTCGGATGGGAACCCCTCTCTCTTGTCGTGAATGAAATCATGTACTGGCCGACTGCACCAGAACCGGAGTGGATTGAACTCACTTCCACCATTTCCGATTCCATCAATCTTCGCGGATGGAAAATTTCCGATAAAACAACTTCAACACGTTACACGATGACCAACAAAGACTTCTGGTTGCATCAAAATGAATTTGTTGTTCTTACGAAAGATTCTGCCGCTTTTATTGAACTTCACCCCAATGCGCACGCTGTTGTAAATCTTTCTGCTCTCCCCTCCTTCAACAACGATAGCGACGCTGTCGTCATCTTCGACCAACGGGGAATCCGCATTGATAGTGTGTTGTATCGTTCTTCGTGGGGCGGAGGAAGCGGAAAATCTCTTGAGCGTATCGAACCATCAGACGAATCGAATCTCCGGACAAACTGGGGAACATCAATCTCACGCGCAAGTAGTACACCGGGTATGATAAATTCTCTGACTCAAAAAGAGTACGACATTGCAATCAGCGCTGTCAATTCCACGCCGGCTTTTCCAATCAAAGGTGATACACTTTATCTTCGCACAACGATAAAGAATAAGGGAAAGCAATCCGCTCAACAAATCAATATTGAATTTTTTGAAGACACAAACCACGATTCGCTTCCACAGAATCAGGAACTGTTTTCTCACCAACTCTTAACATCGCTTGCCGCCGGTGATTCACTCGTTGTCTCAATTACTCAACTGCTTCCATCCCGTAACGAACATTTTTTTATTATCAAAGCAAGTTTTACAGAGGAGGAAGATACCTCAAACAATCTCTTCTTTCATTCTGTAATTGTCGGCTACTCTCAAGCATCGGTAGTTGTCAATGAAATCATGTACGCGCCCTCGTCCCCCGAACCGGAGTGGATTGAATTGACTGCAATTTCAGATTCAATCAATCTGAACGGCTGGAGTATTTCGGATAAATCATCGAACACAAAATATCGTATCACAAACTCGGACCTCCTTTTACCGCCACATCAGTTTCTTGTTCTGACCCGTGATTCTCTCGCCTTTCTCGATATCTATCCGACTGCTCAATACGTCATACAGGTATCCTGGTCATCTGCGTCACTATTCAACAACGACAGCGATGCCGTTGCCATCTTCGACCAACGCGGACTCATCATTGATAGTGTCTCGTACCGTTCTTCGTGGGGAGGAAAAAACAATCGCTCGCTCGAACGGATTGAACCGGCAGATTCATCTAACAAATCAGCAAACTGGGGAAGTTCAATAAGTACAAATCGTGCAACACCGGGGAACAAGAACTCTCTTACACCAAAGGATATTGACATTCTTGTTCATTCCCTTTCGCTCTTTCCCTCATTCCCAACGATTGGAGATAGCATTCAACTTCAATCTAGGATTTTCAATAATGGAAACAACGATGTCGGTTCGTTCGCAGTGAGTTTGTATGAAGATGCAAACGGAGATTCAGTGTTCGATGTAAATGAACAATTCCACACAACGACACTCAGTGCTTTATCTTCGGGTGATTCAGTGATTGTTCAGGAAACACGAGTGAACATATCATTTGGTAATCATCTGTTCATGGTTCGCGTTACACTTTCACCCGATGAAGACACAACAAACAACATCCGACGTGCTTCTCTGTTTGCCGGTTATCCTCAGCAAACCATCATCATCAACGAAATCATGTACGCGCCGCCAAGCAGTGAGCCGGAATGGGTCGAGTTGTACAATAACTCTCCATTCAACGTTGATTTGAAAGATTGGAAAATCAGTAATAAAAATTCCTCCACGAAATATCTCGTCAGCAATCAACATGTCTTTCTGAATCCACAACAATATGTGCTTCTCACGAAAGATGCCGCACGGCTGAGCAACTCGTATCCTTCGATTCCTGCTGTGATGCTTGAGATTCCTTCACTGCCGTCGTTTCATTTTACGAACACTAACGATGCAGTCGCATTGTTTGATTCCCGCAATGCAATGATGGACTCTGTGTTTTATTCATCAGCGTGGGGAGGAACAAACAACCGCTCGCTTGAACGACGTGAACCGGATATTTCTTCTCTTTCACAATCCAACTGGGGAACTTCAACAAACCCGAACAATGCAACACCGGGAACGAAAAACTCTCTTACGAGAACAGAGTTTGATATAACTGTGAAACAAATTAATTTTTCTCCTGCAACTCCGAACGCGGGAGAATCCGTACAACTTCAGTCTGTTCTCTTCAACAAAGGAAAACAAACTCTGAATGATTTCACAGTTGAGTTTCGTGAAGACGAAAACGGCGATTCAATGTACTCCCTGAGTGAGCAACTCTCGCTCCAGCAATTCCATCTCTCCATCATTCCGTTAGATTCAGCAATGGTAACTGCTACTACCGCATCATTGACAATTGGAACACATAATTTCCTCGTGCTTGTAACGACAGCCACCGACGAAGA
>JACPVN010000297.1 GCA_016191715.1 Ignavibacteriota bacterium
CAATTCATTTCCTGAACCGTCGAGCAGGTATGCCCTATGAGGATGGATTTAATCTGGCGTGGAACACATTCATCAATCAGGACGCGCACTGTACAATTTCGTTATATTCCAACTGCCACGCGTTTTCTAATACTGCAAGCGCATGTTCACGCTGAACGGTTGGAAAACAATCAAGAAACTCTTCGAGCGAGTAATCGTTTTCCAAATACTCAAAGAAAGTTTTTACCGGCACTCGTGTTCCCTGAAACACAGGAGTACCTCCAAAGATGTTTGGGTTTATTGTTATTGGTAAATTTGTCTGTGGCATAAATGATATTTACTGTTACAAATAAATGGGCAATTTAATGTGCGACTCACCTTGTCTATAAATACATGCAAACCCCGAACGAACAACGAATCCTGAACAAAAGGTGAGGCGCACGTTCTTCTTCTATGCAGTTTTCTTTTTCTTCACTGCGAACGAGACAATTTTCCTTCCCGATTTCTTCTCTCGTTTCTTAATGTCATCAAACATCGCTTTAAGGTCGTAATTAAATTTCGCTGCAAGTTTTTCGCGTATTGCATCTACTTCTTCTACTATGGGATCTTTGAACATACTTATTCACCTAACAATTCTGTTGGAGTACAAATGATGGGCAGCGAATAGCCATACTGTCTGGCTTTCTTTGCCACGCTTTGAATAATAATTGCATTGGCAATGTGAGCACAGTTCCACGTCATAAGGAAATCCATGCCATGAACAGTTGCAATAGCAATATGGAAGGCATCACGAGCGGCTTTTGCTGGCAGTGTTCTCGTGACTATCAGTTCATTGGCAAGTTCAAGGGCAATGGATGTCATTTCAAGAATTGGAAATCCATTCAAAATTTTTAATCGCTTTCTTGCCGCTTGAACATCTCCTGCTTTTGCTTCATCAAGCACTACCTGAGAAATATAAATATCAAAACTCTCTTTGCGTTTGTCCCACCATTCTCTTGTGATTTGTTGATGTGCGGCGACAATTAAATCTCTGCTCGGAGTCGAAGTTAAATAACTCGGAATGGTAGTCTCAAGATAGAGTTTTTGTTTGGTTGCCATTATGAATATGCAATTGGTTTCAACAGTAAAGTAACAAATTGATATTTCATTACCAATAGGTTGATAAATGTACAACCTTGCGAAGGTTTAGAACCTTCGCAAGGTTATTAATAGTCTAATCCTTGAGACAGCGAATACTACCACCGTAATCCTTATTACCTTCGCTGAGACTGACATTGATAGTATTGTATTACAGGGACAGGTCGTATGCGTATGGATAGTTCTCCGTGGAACTCCAAAAGAACGTGCCGTAGCCTCCATTGCCGAAACTACCATCGCCGTTTCGGTGACCCGAAAGTAGAGCAGAGAAACCACTTGTGTTCGTACCGGCGCCACCTCCAGTTCCTTGTCCTACTGCCTTTAATGCATTTCCATCATTATACACTGTAGCTCTGAGAGTTGACAGTTCTGTATGGGTTGGTATGTGCCAGCCCGCAGAGCAAACACCTTGTGTTCCTGATGTTGTACTGTACTGCATCGCTTCGTTCCATTGGTAGAAGCCTCCATACACGTTGCAGTTTGCAGTATTATTGTCATAACAATATTTTTCAATTGTACTGTTGTTCGTTTGTTCTGATGTTCCGGTTATCATTGTTCCCACATCAAGATTTTCTTTGAACCAGCATTGTGTGCCTATTTGAACGGTGTTGTAGGTTTTACCTCCGTACTCCACTGTTGAGGTTCCACACACAAAATCTGAAGCAGTTGTGTATCTCCACACTTGACCTGATGTAGAACCACCGTGATTATCCTTTGCAACAACTTTCCAATAGTAGGTTGTATTATCGCTCAGACCACTTCGGGTTAAACTGGTTCCCGTTTGTCCCGAACTAACCTTCGTGGCAGGCGGGTTATCTGTTCCAAAATACACATCATACGTTAACGGGTCATTATCGGGGTCACTGCAACTCCAACTAAGTGTCGGTGATGCCGAAACTCCAGTATCATTATCGTTAGGAGGGGGATTAGACGGAATAGCCGGAGGCTGATTTATCAGCGCAACGGTTGTAAAACTCCATACGGGACCGATTGTGGAATCGTTATGGCTATCTTTTGCAATTACTTTCCAGTTTTACAATGTATTGTTATTGAGACCACTCCAACTGAGGTATGAGTTACTTTGTGCTGAACTGATTTTGGTCGTTGGTGGATTATCTGTTCCCAGATACACATCATACGTTAACGGGTTATTATCAGGATCAGCGCAACTACATATTAGTACAGG
>JACPVN010000088.1 GCA_016191715.1 Ignavibacteriota bacterium
TCCGACGGAATCCGGTCTGAACGTTCGAAGAAGGCGCAACGATGTCTGTTCCTCCCGGTGTCGTTCCGATTCTTAAATTGTATGTCAGCGCGTTTGAAGGAGTTTCTCCATCGTTTGCAGTTGACCAAGTGAGAGAAACTCTATCATTGTCAATTGAAACATTTGAACTGCCTGGTGTTTCGGGGCGTGTATTTTTTCTCGGATACTTATTTTGATAGAGATAGGTGATAGGATAATAGGGTCCGTGGTAGTAATAGTAGGGCATGGGAATTGTCCCTCCTGTTACTAATAAATCCAACGCCCCATCGTTATCAACATCTCCCCATGTGAGAGAGCCGTACCATGTCCCTTTCAGTCGGATGTCAGTATCAACAAACGTTCCGCTATCATTCCTGTATAATTTTGTAGTCGGATTTGTGCCGTACCAATATCTCTCTCCTCCGGACATCGCGAGGTCTAAATCTCCATCGCTGTCATAATCGCCCCAGGCGACAGCGCTATGACATAAAGGTTTAAGTTGAGCGCCAATATCAATAAATATATCGTTGCCATCATTTCTGAAAATTTTTGAAAGCGCTCCGCTACTAATGCAACCTGCCAGTGCGATGTCGAGGTCTTTATCGTTATCATAATCAGCCCATGAAACCATTCCGCTATTCATTCGCGGAAGATTAATATTTGCGTTGTGGAATCCTTCTTTTCCATCATTCCGAAATACTAACACTGTTTGTCCAAGGTCTCCGTACCCTGTTAACAATAAATCAAGGTCATCATCATTGTCATAGTCGCCCCAATCAACAAAACTACCCCACACACCGGGAAAACCAGCATTGACATTTGTGAATGTATCTTTTTCACTTCGATACGGAGCGTCGTTCCGATAGAGGAGTGAATAAAAAGTTCGTCCTATATCCGGCGACCCTGAAAGAAATAAATCAAGGTCGCCATCTCTGTCATAATCTGCCCATGCAACGGAGCCGCCATTGAGTTGCATAAGATTCGCACGAATATCTGTAAACTGTCCGTTCTCATTTCGATAGATGCGACTGACCGGATTCAATGCCATGGTATCCGTTCTTCCCGTGATTGCAAAATCTATGTCACCATCGCGGTCATAATCTCCCCACGATAATCCACGTTCAGTACCGATTCCCTCTATGTCTGCACCTATATCTATGAAGGCACCCGCCTGGTTATTATAAATTGTTGTGATGTAGGATGTGTCATCCCACCCTGCAACAATGGCATCCAAATCGCCATCGTTATCATAATCAAACCATAATGCATCACCTGTAAATACACCTTTCAAGCCGATATCAATCCGTGAGAATGTTGTAGTGTCATCATAGACAACATCAGTAATCTTTTGCTGAATTTGATTTGGTGATGTTTGAGGAATTGGTTGAGGAACGAATGTGCGTACTCCTTCCTTCCGGGTGAGCAATGGAAAATATTTTTCCTGCTCATCCTGAGCGACTGCAACATATAAAAAAATGTAAGAACTAAGTACAACAGTACATGATAATTGTAAAACCCTCTTCATCGTTTGAGTAAACATACGTTACTCCTTCCCGAATTATAGTGTAACAAATCTCAAGCGTTCCCTTGAGGCTGTGTAACAGCGTTTGTAAAATTTTACATTGCAATTGTAAGAAAACTTTGATTGAATAGCAAGTGAAAAATGATAAATCTCTCAGATTTTTCTACGAGCATTCATCCAAGCCGCTCCTTTTGAAATGATGAAATTATTCAATTCATCTCACTCTGAATTGAAGAATAACAGATTTCAGTTTAAAATGAACATTTTTCTTACATATTTCCCGATATCCTTCGTCCTGAGAATTACATCTTTAAGTTTGATAGTAACAAACCGTTGATGATACAAAAATACCACGCTGCTTGTCAGAAGAAGCGCTCCGACAAAACCGATACTTGTCCCGAAAATTCCCAGAACCGGCGTAAGCAGAAAATAGAACAGCGCTGAACTGAAAAGTAAAATAAAACCGAAATAAAATCCTTGCTTCACTTTCCCAAGACCGATGAGATAACTGCTGACAACTCCGTTCCATGGTATCAGCAATGCGAGAAAACTACATGCCCGCACGACATTATATCCCTCTGCATATTTATCTTTGTACAATAGTTCCAAGAGCCATTCCGGAAAGAAAAACATCAGAAAGAATACCGGCAGTAGAATGAGCATTGAAAAACAAATACTTTTTTCTGCTGTTGCTTTCAAATTTTCGTTATCAGCAATTGCAAACGATTTGGAAGCGAAAGGAATAAGAAACATCTGTAACACCTGTGCAACCATATCAAAAATTCTTGTAAAGATTTTAGCGGCATTATAAATCGCGACACCAGGTATTCCGATATAGTAAGAAATGAAAAATACATCCATCTGAGCATACACATTATAAATTGTCTGCGCCCCGAAATTCCATTTTCCAAAATTCCACATCTTCACAAATGCTTCCTTGTTGAAAAATAATCGTACGTTCATTTCATTCCGGGTTAGAGCAAGAGCAACCACCGTGGAGAACGCCTGTGCAATGATATTGATGATAATGACATCCTTTGCAGTGGAAGCGAAATGAACTTGCTGAGCAAGGAACAACATAAGGATCGCGCTACAAAAATATGATGCATCAATCCAAAATATTCTTTGTACCTGATATGTTGCTTGCAGAATACTCGACGCCAAACCGCGATACAATGTAGTAAGAAACAGAAGCGGCAGGTAATTGATGAGAGTTCCGAGGTTTGTTTCTCCGGATTTGTCAAGTAATGGAAGAAGAGATTGCTGAAAGAAAAAAAAGAAAAATGTAATCAGTACGTAAAAGAGAACACTCATTACGAATGAAGCGACGATGAATGGTCCTGTCTCTTTCGTTTCGGAGACAAATTTAATCATTGGTTGCAACGCCAACGACATACAAAATGCCGTTCCCAACGTGAAAATAGTCTGAATCAGTACGAGGGAACCGAATTCTTCCTTCGACAACACACGAACCACGAGGAAGATGTATGCAACCGCATAAAGCGCCGGTAATGCTTTGTCAGCAAATGCCCAGACGCCTTTTCCTATGTGTTTACCAAATTCCAAGGTTTAGTTGATGGTTGACAGTTCGTGGTTGACGGTTGTCAGTTTTTTTGTGTGTAGTTTTTGGTGTCTGATGTTTGATTTATCGTTTATTATTTTCATTGACAATTGACCA
>JACPVN010000256.1 GCA_016191715.1 Ignavibacteriota bacterium
GCTTCGTTTGCTTCCGTCCGAATGACGTTACTCCGGTATCTGCTGTGAAACAGTGAATCGAAATGAATACGTTTCAACCGGTCAATGATTGTTTCGCCTTTATCTACAAGAACGTGAACGAGTCCGCTATCTACCACAGAGACACTGACGGAAACAGAAAGTTGTTTTCCGATGGCTGATTCGGGAGAAGTGATTCCCAACTCGGTCATCAACGTGTTCGAGATGATTGCCTGCGTTGAACTATCACTGCTGAAAGATGAACCGGCGACGAATGTAGAAAATAATTTTGTCCGCGTCGCGCTGATTGGTAACGCTTGCGCTTTTGATTCAACGACTGAATCTCCGAATTGAACATTGACCGAGAATGCATCATACGGATAGACAAGGTTGACTCCGGGAAGTGAGGAGATTCGTTCAAGAGCCGCGTTATCAAGTTTTACAGGAGGGAGAGAATCGGTTTCGCTTTCTTTCTCTTTCGGGTACACCTGCATCGTCGAAAAAAGACCGAGTTTGTTGAACTGATTTTCGATGTACTCCTGATTTCCCGCACCGAAGGAAAGCATCGAAACAAATGCGGCAATCGCGATGAGGACGCCGGAAGTTGTCAGAATGGTGCGGAGTTTCATCCGCCACATGTTGCCGGTGGAGACGACGAGTAAATCGCGGAAGGTCATGCGTGAATCTCTTTCGCTGTTTGTTCGTCGGCGATAATTTTTCCGTATTGCATTCTGATGATTCGATGTGAGTTCGCTTTTGCCATCTCAAGATTGTGAGTGACCAGTACAATCGTTAAGCCGTTCTTGTTCAGTGAAGTGAGGAGAGAGAGAATTTGTTGAGTGTTTTCAAAATCAAGATTGCCTGTCGGTTCATCGGCAAAGAGTATTTCCGGTTGCTTGACGATAGCGCGGGCAAACGCTACGCGTTGCTGTTCGCCGCCTGATAAATCTGAAGGACGATGCGTAATGCGGTCTGATAAACCTAACTGTTCAAGAATTTCTATCGAAAGCCGACGGCGTTCTTTCGGTTGAGTATCATTAAAAAGCAATGCCATCTCCACATTCTGCAATGCCGTGTAATGAGCAATCAGATTGAATGATTGAAACACCATCCCGACTTTATGCGCACGGTATGCAGCGCGTTCGCGTCTTGTCATGTTTATCAAAGACATTCCTTCAAACCCGACAACGCCTGATGTCGGAGTATCAAGTCCGGCAAGAAGATTGAGCAACGTTGTTTTTCCGGAACCGGAAGAACCGACTATGCTGAGAAGTTCACCCCGCTCAACCGACATTGAAGCGTCGTCTAATGCTCGTACTTCGTGGTTTCCTCGTTTGTAATAACGGCAGAGATTGGATGTGCGAAGGTATGGGTTCTAATGAAAAGTTAAAAATGCAAAGTTAGAAGTTCATGCAGTGGCATTAACATAGACGGATAGCATCCGGGAAAGTTGCAAGGAATATCATGAACCAGTTTGGATATGGCAGGAAATTTCTTTGATGCCTAGTTTGAATGTATCCTCTTCAACAAGTAAACTTACGACGAGATTGCCTTCTGTTTGAAAATCAAAAAAATATCCCGGATAAAGATGGACGTTTCGTTTTTCAAGCAATTCGATTGCCCATTCTTCATCTGTTTGAGTTTGAGGGGCGCGGAGGATTCCATACCACCCGCCGTCACTTTGGTAAGTGGTGATGAGTGAATGGTGATGAGAGAGTGATTGCAAAAAGGTGTAGTTTGTTGTTATTCTTTTACAAATCTGTTGACGAATATTCTCTCCGGATTGCAGAAGTCGAGGCAGTGCAACTTGAACGGGAGTGTTGACAGAGAGAAACGTGTCGCAAAGGATTTCCAATCGCTCTTCTGTCTCTGTAACCTGCAACCCCGAACCCGTAACCACGAACCACCCCAACTTCATCTGAGGAAGCCCGCACGATTTTGATATTCCATTGAGTGTGAACGTGAGAACATCCGATTCTTCTGTGGTCGAAATTATTTCCTGAGTTGATTCGAACGCGTAGTCAATAAACACTTCATCAACAATCAATGCAAGCGAATGTTCACGTGCAATGTGTTTGATTGCTTCAAATTCATGCCGCTTAAGAAACATTCCTGTAGGATTGTGAGGATTGATGATTACAATTGCTTTTGTTTGTGGGTTGATTGCATCGCGTATTGATTGAATGTCGAGCATCCATTCGTCGTTGTAGTGTAAATCGTAGTGGCGAAGATGAACATCATTCACTTGCGAGAGATAATCAAACAACGGATAGGAGGGACGCGGTACAAGAACATGTTCTCCGGCGTTACAGAGTAATTTGAAGATGAGAGAGTACGATTCGCTTGTGCTTGCCGTGAGAAATATTTTTGAGGTTTCAATCGAAATGTGTTTTTCAGAATAATATCTGACAATCGCTTCCCGCGCAGAGAGCATGCCTCGAGGGTTAGGTTCATATTTCAATGACCGCGAATCGGAGAGTGCGGCAAGAAGATCTTCTTCGGGAAAAAGAAAGCCACACCCAGTCGGATTGGAGACAATGAGGTCGAGAATTTTTTCGCCACGCTTTGTCTTCTGTTCGAGAAGAAGACTGAGGGTGTTGGGGTGGCAATGCCATGATGTACGGTTCGAGAAATTCATTTTGTCAGTTGCGCCCGATGCTTCTTTTCTCTCATCATGAGTAAGAACCTCTTGACCGTATCTTTTCCGTAAATCGGTATGATAAACCGTCGTGCCTTCTTAAACGGCTTTCCATAGGTAACATTGTACAGACGAAGTTTTTTCTTGACAGATTCTAATTCGTCCGCAGAATATACAGTCAGCCTGATCTCGTATCCCTTTTTGTATTTCTGCGTCCCCTGTGTTGTTTGAAGTTTTTTGTCAGGAGTGCGTACATCTTCACTTCTGAGAAATACTTCTTTCAATATTTTCATTGCGGGAGTCATGAGACAAACATTTGTATCAATTCACAGACGAGAGATAAGGAAACTGTTTACGAGCCAGAAGAACAAGAAGCGCCATCAATATTTTTTTTTCATTTTGAATTTTTAATTGTCCTCCACATGCACCACTTTCTTTTTCGACATCCTTGTCCGTTCGTTGTGGTCAAGATATTTTTTTCGAAGACGCAGGGATTTCGGTGTTACTTCGATATATTCATCATCAGCAATCCACTCGATTGCTTGTTCGAGCGAGTGAATGCGCGGCGGTTCCAACCGTATTGCTTCATCCGCGCCGCTTGCGCGCATGTTGGTCAATTGTTTCGTCTTGCAAACATTGACAATAATATCTTCATCCCTCGCGTTCTCACCGACAATCATTCCCCGATACACTTTTGTTCCCGGTTCAATAAAGAATGTAATGCGCTCCTGCAATTTGAACATTGCATATCCTGTCGCTGAACCATCTTCGAGTTGAACGACGGCGCCTTTGTGCCGTGTGGAAAGTTCTCCCTTAAACGGTTCGTATCCATGAAAATTGTGATGGAGTATTCCCGTCCCTTTTGTGTCCGTCATAAATTCGGAACGGAAACCGAGCAAGCCGCGTGCAGGAACGAGAAACTCCAAGCGTGTATTTCCCTGTGTTTGAAGCATGTTCCTCATCAATCCTTTCCGTGAGCCGAGATTCTGAATAACAATTCCGGCATGTTCATCCGGCACATCAATGATGACATGTTCGATAGGTTCGCACAGGACATCATCAATGCGTTTGTAAATTACTTCCGGAGCGGAAACCTGAAACTCGAAACTTTCGCGCCGCATCGTTTCGATGAGAATGCCGAGGTGTAATTCGCCACGCCCGCTTACCTTGAACATATCGGGCGAGTCAGTCAGTTCGACACGCAGACTGACGTTCGAGCGGAGTTCACGCGCAAGGCGTTCGCCGAGATTTCTCGTCGTCACGTATTTCCCTTCCATTCCGGCAAACGGAGAATTGTTGACGATGAAATTCATCGAGAGCGTCGGTTCTTCAATCGTCACGAACGGAAGCGGCGTCGGGTCTGCGGCATCAGCAATTGTTTCTCCGATGTCAACGTCTTCCATTCCTGCAAGAGCGATAACGTCGCCTGCGTGAGCTTCCTGTGCTTCAATCCGTTTCAGTCCTTCGAATGTATAAATCTTCGTTACACGTGCGTCATCAACAACTCCGTCCCGATGAATGATTTTCATCGGTGAACCATAACGAATTGTGCCGCGTGCAATTCTTCCGATGCCAAGTCGTCCAAGATAGTCGCTGTAGTCAATTGTCGTGACAAGCATTTGAAACGGGAGGGAAGCATCACCGGGCGGCGGCGGAATTTTATTGACGATTGCCTGAAACAACGGTTCGAGATTGATGCCTTCTTCTTCGAGTTCGTTCTTGGCGATTCCTTGTTTTGCGATGCAATAGATTGTCGGGAAATCCAACTGATGGTCGTGAGCGCCGAGCGAAAGAAACAGTTCAAACACTTCATCGAGTACAACATGCGCGCGAGCATCCTTTCTGTCAATCTTATTAATGACAACAATCGGTTGAAGATTGAGTTCGAGAGATTTTTTCAACACAAACTTTGTTCCGGGAAGCGGACCTTCAGCGGCATCAACGAGTAAGAGAACGCCATCAACCATTTTCAATGTGCGTTCTACTTCACCGGCAAAGTCAGAGTGCCCAGGTGTATCAACGATATTAATTTTTGTTACTTCTTTTCCTGGTTGTTTGTAAAACACGGATGTATTTTTTGCAAGAATGGTAATGCCGCGTTCGCGCTCGAGATCGTTCGAGTCCATGACTCGTTTTACGACTTCCTGATTTTCGCGGAAAGTTCCTGTTTGTCTGAGCATGTGGTCAACGAGTGTCGTTTTGCCGTGGTCAACATGCGCAATGATTGCGATATTTCTGATGTTGTTTCGTGTTTGCATGGTAGTGTTGATTGTAAGAATGAAAAATCCCGTTCCATCGTTTGTAATGAAACAGGACGCAAAATGCCTTTCATTTGCTGTTGGTGCCTTGTTTTCTAAAAGGCAGAACCAATTTACAGATTTTTCACTACATAGAAAAATGACCCGCTCTGTTAAACTTCTTTCGCGAACGAGTTGTCTAACATTGTGAAAATTTCAAACAACACATTAACGAAAGGAAACTATCATGAAAAAGATTTTTGTTTTATTGGTTCTCACCTCTGCGGTCGTGATTGCACAACCTCGATGGATGGACGACGACGATTTCGGTCCGCCGATGGGACACCAACGAATGATTGAGCGGCTTGATCTCTCGGAAGAACAGGAAAACCAATTCGAGAAGATTCATTCCGAAATTCAGAAAAAGAATATTGAATTTCGGGCAAAAGTTCAGACGATGCGAATAACGCTCCGGGATTTATTCGAGGAGGAGAAACCCGACCAGGGAAAAATTGAATCGGTCATCAGCGACATCAGCAAAGTGCAGAACGAAATGAAGTTGAATGCGATATCGCATTGGTTCAAAGTACATACAATATTGAAACCGGAACAGCAGGAACTCTGGAAGGAACATCGCGAAATGATGAAAGGACGGATGGGACACCGCCAAGAATTCGGGCATGGAAATGGAATGGGCAGGGAAGGTAAACATGGACGCGGTATGAAACATGGTTGTCGCGGCGAATGTTGCGACAGATAAGTCGGGGAAGAATTGATTCGTCTTGTGGAGAAAGTGAAACGCCTCGTACTGATGAAGTGCGAGGCGTTTCTCTTCAAAGATGTTTGACGTTGTTCAGGTTTTAAAACGGAACAACATTATCCGGCAAAATCGTTGGCGTGGGTGGCGGGGCAAGCGCTTCCAATGCACGGTGCGCGAGTCGCTCGAAACTTGCGTATTCTTTTCTGAAGGAAAGACGAACGATTCCCGTAGGTCCGTTACGCTGTTTGCCGATGATAATTTCCGCAATGCCTTCCGTCGGGATCGGAGTTCCGTCTTCGTCTTTTATTTCTGTTATGCCGTACGTTTCCGGGCGATGGACAAACATGACAACGTCTGCATCCTGTTCAATGGCTCCGGATTCACGCAAATCCGAAAGCATCGGTCTCTTATCGCTTCGTCCTTCAACTGCGCGGTTCAACTGCGACAACGCTATCACCGGAATTGCGATTTCCTTCGCGAGCGCTTTCAACGAACGGGAAATCATGGAAATTTCCCGTTCACGCGACTCTGAGGATTTCGGACCCTGAATCAATTGGAGATAGTCCACAATCACCAAACCGATGTTGTGTTCTGCCTTGAGTCGGCGTGCTTTTGCGCGTAATTCCAAAATCCCGAGTGCCGGTGTGTCATCAATAAATATTTTTGTTTGTGTAAGTTTGCCTGCAGCCCGGCTAAGTTTCGACCAATCTTCGTCCTGCAATCTGCCTGTGCGTAGTTTATGCGCATCCACTCTCGCTTCAGAAGCAAGCATACGAACAGCAAGTTGTTGTTCTGCCATTTCGATGCTGAAGATAAGAACCGGAGTCGGTTTTTGTTTATCGGTAGCGGAGTTTCGGGCAATAGATAAAGCGAAAGCAGTTTTCCCCTGACTCGGTCGTCCCGCGATAATAATCAAATCAGAGTTTTGAAATCCTCCACTTAAATCGTCAAGACCCGAAAAACCCGTCGGAACACCGGTTACTCCTCCGTGTTGTCCGTGAATTTCATGCAACATTTCAAACGTATCGGTAATTGCGCGCTTGATGGGCGTTGCGGCTTTCTTCAATCGTCGTTCGGAAATCTGGAAGATTTTTGTCTCGGCGTCATCGAGCAAATCGAGGGCGTCTTCCGTTTCGTTGTATGCACGGGAAGCAACTTCTGTTGAGGCGGCAATAAGTCCGCGCTTCAATGCTTTTTCGAGAACAATGCGCGCATGATACTCCACGTTGGCAGAAGAAGAAACATTCATCGTGAGTTGCGCAATGTACACTGGGTCTTCAGTCGGGTTGAGTTGTCCGCGCCGCCGTAATTCTTCAACAAGAGTTACCGCATCAACCGGTTCTGCTTTTTCAAACAGCGCAATCATAGCGCGGAAAAATTTTTGATGCGTCGGGTTGTAGAAACTCGAATCATCCAACACTTCGAGCGCTTTCGGGAGCGCTTCGCGGTCAATAAGCATTGCCCCGATAACGAAACGCTCGACATCAA
>JACPVN010000257.1 GCA_016191715.1 Ignavibacteriota bacterium
ACTGTACGTTACTTTCCTTTTCAGCACTCTTGCCTGTGTTTGAATTCGGACATCATCCAGATTGACAAAGCCGATTCGACGATTATCCTTACTCAACCAATCGAAAAGTTCGCCCTTTGCTTCTGCAATCTTATCAACTGTTCTGAAAAATTCAATGTGCGCTTTTCCGATATTCGTAATGAGCCCGTGTGTTGGCTCTGCAATTTCACACAAGTATTGTATTTCACCGGCGTGGTTCATCCCCATTTCGATTATAGCAACTTCATGTTTCTCATTCAGCCGAAACAATGTCTGCGGAACACCAATATGGTTGTTCAGATTTCCCTGAGTACACAATACTTTGTAAGTTGTTTTCAAAATTGAGTGCGACATTTCTTTCTCCGTCGTTTTCCCACTACTTCCGGTTATTGCGATAACCGGTATTGGGAACTTCCTTCTATGGAGTCGCGCTAACTGACCGAACATATGTAAAGTATTGTTCACAGCGATGTATGGAAACTTGAATTTCGAATGAGGAAACCGCTCATTGATAATTACACATGCCGCTCCGCTCTTCACTACACCAGAAAGAAAATCATGCCCATCAAATCGTTCACCTTTGATGGCAACAAACACATCCCCTTTCTTGACAAGGCGCGAATCAATCGTAACGTTTTTGATTGCGACTTTCTTCTTGGGAAGATTTCCAGCAGCAACATGGTTCAGCGAAAGAAGTTCATCAAATGTGAACATCAATTTTCTTTCCCGATATATTCTAACACGCGCTGCTTATCACTGAACGGATGTTTCTTGTCACCGATAATTTGATAATCCTCATGCCCTTTTCCGGCAATGAGAATGATGTCGTTTTCTTTTGCAAGATGTAATGCGAGCGAAATTGCTCCGGCTCTATCCGCTTCCCGAATCGTTTGCTTCTGTAGAAGAATTCCTTCCATTACCTGGTCAATAATCATTTCCGGTTCTTCGAAACGCGGATTGTCAGAAGTAACAATCACAACATCACTTAACTCGGAAGCGACACGAGCCATCTTCGGACGTTTTGTAACATCTCTGTTTCCGCCGCAACCGAACACAGTAATAATTTTTCCTTTTCGATTCTGACCGGAAACATCGTGAATTGCTCTCAACGCCTTCTCCAATGCGTCGGGTGTATGTGCGTAATCTACGATTGCCGTCCACCCCATTGGAGACTGAATCTGTTCGAATCTTCCCGGCACCGGTTGCATCGTCGAGAATCGCTTTTGAATTTCATCAAATGAAATCCCCATCGCATACCCCGCCCCGATAGATGCAAGAGCGTTGTACACATTAAATCTGCCAACGAGCGGAGTTTGAATCGTAAACGAAGTTGTCCCAAACTCAAGTTGAAAACTTGTTCCTGAAACAGAAAGCGAAATATTGCTCGCCCTGAGTTCCGCATCAGAGCCGGTTCCGTATGACAACTTCGTACATGAAACTGTTTGAGAGAGTTTCCTTCCCCATTCATCATCAATGTTAATCACCGCTGTCGAACTCTTCGGGAGCGAATCAAACAACATCTTCTTTGCGAGAAAATATTCATCCATCGTTCGATGGTAATCGAGATGGTCTTGCGTCAAGTTCGTGAAGACACCGACCTGATATTCAATTCCAAGCACACGATGTTGATGCAGCGCGTGCGAAGAAACTTCCATCACACATGAAATGCAACCCTCACTCACCATTCGTGTAAACAGTTGTTGAAGTTCGAGGGAATCCGGAGTTGTATGTGAAGCAGGAAATCGTTCTCTTCCGATTCGATATTCAATCGTTCCGATTAACCCCGACTTTCCTTTGGATTCCATCAAAGTACAGGTAAGAAAAGAGCACGTTGTTTTTCCGTTTGTCCCCGTAATTCCTATTTTTTCAAGCGATTTTGAAGAATTTCCGAAATAGTTTTTAGCAATCTGTGCAAGAGCGATTCTCGCATCGGCGACAACAACTTTCACCACACCCGCGTGCATAAAATATGAATCAGGAACTGCCGTATCGTTATCCGTCACCACAACTTTCGCGCCGTTGGTAATTGCTTGGGTAATGTATTGATTCCCATCCAAACCGGTACCGCGTATTGCAACAAACATATCGTTCCGCCCGACTTTGCGCGAATCGGATTGCACATGATTCACTTCCGTCTCATGCGTTACCACCATTTTTCCATATAACGTCTGGAACATTTTTGAAACCGGTACACTGACTAATAATTTCGAGAGAGTCATTCGCTGTCAGTCAATCAGTAAAATTCGTATCGCACTTTAACGACTCGCTCAAGCGCACTGTTTCCCTTGTAAATGTTCTCTCGGATAAGTCTCCCGTCATTATCATATTCATATTTCCGTTTACGCAGTAACTCTTCCTGTCCGGAAAAATCATTTCGTTCTATCAATTGATTTTTACTGTTGTATTTATACGTCCAATGATAACGCTTAACACCCTTTTCTGATCCGGTCTCCTCTTTCAAATTGTTCTTTTTATCATAGGTGTACACCTTAAAATTATATAACTGATTCTCTCTCGTGTATATTTCTTCCTTACTTTTGTTCCCGTTAGAATCATAATAATATTTTGTAAGAAAATTTGGTTTCCGTTCAAAATCATATTCCTGAATTTCGACCGGTTGACTGAGTGAATTGTATTTATATGCTAAAGAGAGCGAATACTTATCATTACTGTAAACGATGCAGGAATCAAGACGATTTTCACTGCTGTAAAAACTCTCTTTCCTGTACTTCATTGTTCTGTTTCCTTCAGCCCAAAACCGAGTGTTCGTTTCTAAGACCAGATTTCCCTTTTCGTCAAACGATTTGACAAATTCAGATTGGTCGGGAACAAGTTTACCATCGCTTCCCGGAATAAAACCGGTTTCAATTTGCTTTTTTATCTGTTTGACTCCTTGAATTTTTGCGTCGGATGTACCGACACAAAACATTAAGCAACAAACAATAATAATATTTTTCAACATTGATTTCATTTCACTTTGAATTAGTTTGTTCCATGAGTTTGGATCGTTATTGATTTCGGTTCACATTTCAGCATAACTTTTGTCCCGCGCGAAACTACCGACCCGGCAATCGGTTCCTGACTTACGACAACACCGGTTCCTTCAACAACCGGGTCGAGTTGATTTTGGGAAAGCATATTTACCGCTTTTCGTTTGCTCTGACCTAACAAATTCGGTATTACGCGTTCCTCAGGTGAATACTCCTGCTTTGGTTGAATCATCATCGAATCTTCAATCCGATGCTCAGATATTGGCTGAGAATATTTTTGTGATTCCGGGATTTGCTGTTGTACCATCTCAGGTTGTTGAATTGATACATTACCCAACCTGTCAGTCGTAGTTATAATCCGTTCAGCAATTGCTTTAAACACTGGACCGCTTGTCAAACCGCCGTAAATTACTCCACCCTTTGGATTATCGAGCATGACGAGGCAAACGATTTTCGGGTTTTCGACCGGATAAAATCCGATGAATGAAGCCGTATATTTCCCGGGCTCGTATCGTCCCTTAATGTTTCGTTTTGCTGTTCCCGTTTTTCCAGCGATGCGCACACCCGGTATTCTTACCTTCTCTGCAGTACCGCTATCAACGACTCCTTCAAAAAGGTTTTTCATTATTTCAACTGTCGAAGGAGATAAAACTTTCCTGATAATTTCTGTTTGTGTTTCATAGAGAATCTTTCCGTTCGCATCAACTTCTTTTTTTATGATATGAGGTCGAACGAGATCTCCCCCATTCGCAACTACTGCGTACGCACAGAGAAGTTGTAACGGTGTAACACCAACTTCATACCCGAACGCCATTGTGTTCAGCGTTGTCCGTGACCAGTTACTCGGCTTTTTCAATAATCCGCGATTCTCTCCGGGTAGTTCAATTCCAGTCGGGCTTCCAAAGCCGAATGACCGACCCATTTTATAAAATCGCTCTGCACCGACGATGTTACTTATTTTCGCCATCACGATGTTGCTCGAAACTTCCATTGCTTTTTTCACAGAAATGATTCCGTGAGGATGGTCATCAACAATTTTTCTGATCCGTCCTCTGCCAATCGGAACAGCCCATTTTCCATTTTCCGCATCGAACAATTGTTCGGATGTAATTAATTTATCTTCAAATGCGGCAGCGGCAGTTACAATTTTATACACCGAACCCGGTTCGACTCTGTCTGTATTCATTTTCAATTTTTGATCTTTTTGATTACACGACGAAGGATTCATCGGATCCATCGGAGGATATTGGGCGACGGCTAATAATTCACCGGTCTTCGGATCCATCATGATGGCAAGTCCGCTTTCCGCTTTATTTTTTTCCACACCGATACGAAGTTCTTCCTCTGCAATAAATTGCAGGGTAAGGTCAATTGTCAGATAAAACGTACTACCGTTCGTCGGATTAACACGCGGATATTCGATTTCCGGTCTTGCTCCGCCCAAACCATCTTTCAAAAATGTAACACGACCTTTCTCACCGCGAAGTTGTTCATTCAAAGAAAGTTCAAGCCCCATGATTCCCTTGTTATCAATATCGGTAGAGCCCAACAGTTGTCCCGCTGCGGTTTTATGATGATACAACCGCTTCGGTTCTTTATAGACATACAAGCCTTTGAATGCTTCAGGGATTTTATTTCTTAATGTCTCTGCATCAACTTGCCGAACAAGTGGAATATAATTCCGTTTTGTTTTTAATTTTGACTCGAAAAACGATTTCGGTTTCCCGAATGTTTTCGAAAAAATTTCAATCAATCTGGGAAGGGAATCGCCCGCTCCCTTTTTATCAACCTCATAGGAATATAACGTCGTATTAGACGCGAGTACCTCACCATTTCTATCAAGAATAGGAC
>JACPVN010000258.1 GCA_016191715.1 Ignavibacteriota bacterium
AAAAAGTTGTTCAATCATTTCAGTTACCGAAGGAACGACAGAAGCAACAACAACGGAATGGAGAGATGCTATCCTTGTCTTTCTCGCTTTCAACATAAACCTGATATGTCGTTCCATCATACCTACATCCTTGAAACTTGATGTTGAAATGAATGTCGTGAATGTAATTGCTGCGGCTTTGCAGAGACCAAGTTTTGTTGCCGTGTTACCAATATCAAAAACAAGAATCATGTATGATATTCCTTTTTGATGGTTACATCTCCCGCAT
This sequence comes from Ignavibacteriota bacterium, assembly GCA_016191715.1. Lineage (GTDB taxonomy): Bacteria > Bacteroidota > Ignavibacteria > UBA10030 > SZUA-254 > FW602-bin19. Next base: position 269 of record JACPVN010000258.1, read on the forward strand.
AAACCTTCAACGATGTTTCTTTTGTTTGAATAATGAGCGCTCCGTCGTTTGCGATATCTGAAGCAATGCCGGTGATGATTGAATTGTCCTGTTCAACGGAGATAAGTTGACCGAGCATTGTACTGTTTTGTTTCCATTCCTGAATAATATCGGTATAATTTTCTGCTTGAAAAAGTTGATAGCCATGTTCCAGTTCATGAAGCAGATGTGAAAGGAGAGTCAAACGGTCAACCGTGCAATGTTGTTCAATCGCTAACGAAGTTGCTAAAGATTGAAGTTCTACCGGGAACTCTGTTTGATTAACATTGATGCCGATGCCGACAATCATACAAGTATTACCCCGTGAATCTTTCACAACCTCTGAAAGAATACCGCACACTTTTTTTCCGTTGATGAGAATATCGTTGGGCCACTTGCAGGTTACAATGGCTCCGAATGAAGATTTGATTCCCCTGACGATTGCCGTTCCGGAACGAAGTGAAAGCAACCCCAACTTATCGGTTTCCGTTTTGGGTTTGAAGAGGATGGAGAAAGTGAGGTTTTTATACTTTTGAGAAACCCACGCGCGGGAGAATCTTCCACGCCCCGCAGTCTGTTCTTCCGCGAGGACAATCGTTCCCTCGTTGACCTCAGAGGCAATAGATTTCAAATATGTATTGGTGGAATCAATTGAATCAAGGATGATGAGATGTTTATGAAAAGAAGAACTCATAGTTTAAAACTTGGACAAATTAAAGAAGAAATATGAGATTGACAAAGGAATATCCATCTAAACACTAAAAAAATTGACAGATTTCAAATTATCGAGAAATCAAAATGAATCTACGCACACTATGAGTATCATCAAGAATCTGGTATTTTTCAAAGATTTCTCTTGCAACTTTTCCAGAATTACACTATACTTATGCAAGTTTTCTTAAGAAATGGACAAAAATAAAGTTACAGCCCTTGTCGTAGATGATGACAGCAGTTTTCGGATGTTAGTCAAACACTTGCTGGAATCGTATAACACGCAGCAGTTTGAAGTGTTAACGGAAGTTGACGGCGAGTCCGCTCTTAACACATTGAAGTCGAATTCTAATATCAATCTGGTACTTATGGATTATTTACTGAAAAAGGGGACCGGCATTGATATCATGAAACGATTCAGAGAGGAGAATATTGCGGTTCCCATAATATTCCTCACCTCAAGCAACGATTACCGTACAGCAGTCGAAGCGTTCAAGCACGGCGCTGTAGATTATCTTCTCAAAGATTCAGCGATGGGTATTTCCCTTCCGAAAACAATTTTGAAAGTGCTTGAGAGTTCGGAAATTAAGCGACAACGGGAAGAAGTTGAAAACCAAAATTTTCTCACATTGAAAAAAGAAGAGGCAATCCGGGAGTTAGTTGTGACGATGTGTCACGAGTTTAACAATCCGCTCGCGATCATCAAGATGAGTACTGCCAGTTTACAGCGTCAAAAATTTCCTGAAATAAATCATACGTTAATTGATAAACTCAATGCGAAGGTAAGTCAGTTGGAAGTACGATTGAAGATTTTACGTGATGTCAATATCGAAGGACATGTCGCCGAAAGTACGTGATTGAGGATTCGTCGTACTCTTCAACCATACCGATGTTCTTTTGCATATCTATGGAAGATTCTCTATATTTTGCCTGTATGAAAATATCAACTCGTTTCATTTTTCTCATGGTTGGTGTGCGGAAAACGATTAAAGGTGAAGTGGGTGAATAGCAAGGTTTTAAGGTACGTCCCGAAAGTTTCGGGACATTTTTTTTCTATATGCCGGGCATGACAGTACGCGAAATCCAACAAATAGTTGAACATTGGGCTCCAAAGGAGTTATGCTGGCAGGGGGATAACATAGGTTTACAAGT
>JACPVN010000259.1 GCA_016191715.1 Ignavibacteriota bacterium
CGTCACAATCGGAGACGGACTTTCTTCAATTAGTTTTTGATGACGGCGTTGAACGGAACAATCGCGTTCGTTCAGATGAAGCGCATTTCCATATTGGTCGCCAAATACCTGTATCTCAATATGCCGCGGTTGCTCAACAAACTTCTCTATATAGACATCTGCATTCCCGAATGCCGAACCCGCTTCCCCGCTTGCCATTTGAAACGCCTTCTGAAACTCGCTGGCTTCACGAACGATTTTCATCCCTTTTCCGCCGCCGCCTGCCGTTGCTTTAATCATCACCGGGTAGCCAATGCCCTCTGCAATTTCTTTCGCTTCGTTGATGTCGCTGATAATTCCATCGCTTCCCGGAACAACCGGCACGCCGGCTTTCCGCATCGTCTCTTTTGCAGATGACTTATCACCCATTGCGATAATTGCTTCGGGCGAAGGTCCGATAAATTTCAATCTCTGCGACTGACAAATTTCAGCAAACTGAGAATTCTCTGCAAGAAATCCGTAGCCGGGATGGATTGCTTCGGCGTTGGTAATTTCCGCGGCAGATAGGATTCGGGGCATGTGAAGATAACTCTCCTTGCTCTGTGGCGGTCCGATACAAATCGCTTCATCTGCAAATTTAACATGAAGCGAATCACGATCCGCTTCTGAATACACAGCAACCGTTTTGATGCCAAGTTCTCGGCACACACGAATAACACGGAGAGCAATCTCTCCCCGGTTTGCTATCAGGATTTTCTTAAACATTAATAACTATAACTCTTGTTAGACCGGAATTTCATCGTCATTGGTCAATAGTCATTTGTCATTAGTTAATGATTCAACCACTCACCAATCACTACTCACCAATCACCATCACACAGGTTCGATGAGGAACAATGTCTGATTGAACTCGACCGGCTGTGCATTTTCAACCAAAATTTTGACAACACGTCCTGAAACATCCGACTCGATCTCGTTCATCAGTTTCATCGCTTCGATGATGCAAAGAACACTCCCTTTTTGAACAGCAGAGCCGACGTCCACATATGTGTCGGCATCGGGGGCGGGAGAACGGTAAAACGTTCCGACCATAGGAGATTTGACTTCATGATACGTCGCACCCGGCTTTGCCGTATGCGTTGCTTCGGCTTTTGATGCTTCTGCGTTTGCGACAACCGGCGGTTGTGGTACCGACATCGGAACGGAAACAGGTGAAGTCTGAACTATCTGCGGCGCGTTCTTCGCGACCCTGATTTTTGTCCCCTCTTCTTCGATAAGTATTTCATCCACTGCGCTTTGTTCAAGCAAGCGGACTAACTTCTTCACATAATTTATATCCATGTTCTCACCAGTAGTTCGTTGATTAATTTTTTACGCGTTCAAGATAATCCCCCGTGCGTGTATCTATTTTTAATAAATCTCCCTCGTTGATGAAGAGGGGCACGTTAACCATCGCGCCGGTTTCAACCTTTGCGCGTTTTTGTGCGCCGGTCGCGGTATCGCCTTTCACTCCCGGTTCGGTTTCGGTAACTTTTAATACGACGGAGGGAGGAATGTCAACGGAGAGTACATTCATTCCATCCATCAACATCTTCACCACAGCCCCTTCTTTCAGGAATTTCGAACCATCGCCGACAAGGTCACTGTCAACCGACATCTGGTCGTATGTTTCCTGGTCCATAAAATTAAATCCCGAACCATCGGCATAGAGAAATTGAAATTCCCGGTTTTCAACGCGAATCTGATCCACGGCTTCGCCTGCGCGAAACCGTATTTCGACCACTTTTCCTGATTTGATATTTTTCATTTTTGCGCGGACAAACGCCCGCCAGTTTCCCGGATTCACATGCTGGAACTCTACGATCGTCCAGATGTTGCCATCCATTTTGATACACATACCCGGGAAAAAATCTGATGTTGAAGCCATTAAAACTCCTTAGAATAGAACAATGTTGCAGAAATAATGTAATTAAGGCGGGAAAAGATAGGAAGAAATGGTTTCAAAAGCAAAGGAATTTCTTGGGGCTTATCTCAGAGAGTAAACCTTTGAAATTCTATAGTTATGATATTATGGATTATGGAGAATTGGAGTAATGGATAATTATCCAGAACTCCAACTCTCCATTACTCCATACATCCACTCATCATGAGTCGCTACCTGATGTGGAACACGACCGCACCGGGATTTCCGATGAAGTGACTTGGCACTATTTCATAAGTACCATCTTCTTCACATCCGTAAATGTATTAATGTCGTTTTCATCGCCGATGGATGTCGCCTCAAAACGATAGAAATAGACACCGGAAGCAAAGTTCGTCGCATCGAACTCAACAATTTGATTTCCTGTTTCCCACGTTTCGCCATCAACAAGCGTTGTCACAAGTTGACCAAGAATGTTATAGACTTTCAATGTTACACGTGAGTCAACATTCAAATCAAACTCGATTGTTGTTGACGGGTTGAACGGATTCGGATAGTTCTGATAGAGAGCAAACTCCGTCGGTACATTTTCAAATCCTTCATTCAGTTCAATCTTTGCCGGTTGAATGCCGGGAACGAGACGAACAAGTTTCGTGTCACTCGCTCGTGCAACACCAAGAAGTTTGATTGCAAAGATGTTTCTGTCACGGTCAACTGCAACCGAATCAATTTCAAAGTTCGCGGTAGTTACCGGAGCTGAGAATCCATCGTTGATCGGCTTGATGACGTCGGTGATGAAGTCGCGAAGTTTACCATACGCTGTTACGTTGTCAACTCCGTACTTTTTCCAATACGTCATCACGCTGTCGAGATACATTCCCACATCAACAAGCGTTGCACCGGTGAGGTCTCGTCCGAACAACGTTACGTTCGTATCAAGGACGAGCGCTCCGAAATTCGGCGGTGTGATGTTGTACTGACTTGCAAGCAGATTCAACTTAAACAGAATACCCTGTTCCCATGCTTTGTTGTTGTACGAACTCCTATTTGGTCGTAATCCACCGCGCAACTGCTGACGGCGATTCTTAGTCGAGTCAATCGGATAGTACACCTCGGTGTGTTCTTTGGTGAACATCCGACGGAACTCAACGGGCTTACGGTATTTCAACCAACTGTATTTCTTGGCTGAATCGCGGGATGCCTGCGGAATTCCGACAAACGAAGTTCCGTTTCGTCCGAGTTTCTTGAAGACCGCTTCCACCGCCGTGCTGAGGTTCGGCGGATATTGTAATCTTCCGTTTCTGAACGCCAACTTTGCAGGGATTTTCGAAAGTTCTGCATCGTAGGCAATCGTGCGGAATGTTGTGCTGTCATCAAACACGAAACTTGCAGAGATGGTATGATTTTCAGAAACATCACTAAAGGTGAATGAATCTTCTCCATCAATCTCATTTCCATCTACAGCCAATTTGTTAACACGGTACCCTGCATCGGGAACGATGGTGAACTCCGCATTGCTATTGAACGTAATTTCCACCGAGCCGCTTGGTGTAATTGTTCCGTGTCCCTCCGATGACGCTGTAATGACCGCAACCTGATATCGTGTGTAGGAAACTTCACCAACGGTCCCTTGCGGCACAAATACTTCCACTGTCGCAAGCGATTCGGGATACTGAGATGCGTTCACACGACGAGCCAACATCTTCCAACCCGTACTGTCTTTTGGAACAAGAATGTATTTTCCGAATGAAATATCATCAAGAAAAATTGCATTGCCGAAATATGTTCCCACATAATTACTTTCAAGAAGTGTGTCGCGATAGACTGCAACTTCCCATTCCTGCTCCACGCGGTCACTGTCGCTCACATTATCGCCATCAACATCAGCAAGGTTTATGATGCGAAGCGCTGAGGTGTTTTTCACCAACGCAAGAGCGCTCTCATCAAGTCCGTTGAGTTGTGCAAGGTCGTAACCGAGCGAGAGATTTACTCTGAGCTCGGGCGAGCCATCATGGAAGAGTTCATAACGCGTACCGCCAAGCGTTGTTTCTCCATTCGGGTAATTCGTGCTTGTGAACGTCCAATTGCCGTTGGGCAACAAATTTGATAGTGAAACCGCATTTGTCTCATCGTTCACTGTTCCACCCTTGTATGCTTTGTATAAGGTATCCGTTTCATCGTTTGCAAAACGATTCAGAGATACAGTTGCAGGCAGACTATCTGATGAAACAAATTCAAGCATTGTTCCGGGTGTGTGGAAACGATACATTGCCGGCGTCGATTGGTCAATCGCACGAACGAGTGTTCCGTTCATGATATTTCCCGTTCCGGAGATTGCATCGGATGAAGTTGATGCAATCTTGATGGTGTTGACGTTTCCTGTTGTATCATCAACAATATTTTCAACACTCACATTTGCATTCAGCGTGAGACGATTTGCGATTTCAATATCAACCGCAACCACCGTGCTGTCGCTGTTCATGCTGAGATTGTGGAAGTGAACTGTTTTCTTCACCGTATCTCCTTCTGCAAGCGGAGCGGAAATCGTGTTCAACGTCGTTCCGTTTAGAATAATGGTCGAGTTTCCGGGATTGAATGTTCCGGTCACCGTCAAATTTCCATTTATGATGATGAGCGGATTCTTTCCTTCCGGGATTGTGAGGTCACCATTAACGAGAAGATTCCCGAAACTCAATGTGGCAGTCGAATCAACATCAAGCAACATAGAACCGTTGACGATGAGATTGCTTGTAACATTCCATCCGCCGCTTCCGGTTACACTCATCGTTGTGCTATCTGCAAGCAACAGAGCGCGGATTGTGGTTACATCGCTTGTACAGCTATTGATACTGCAGTACTCATTCAGTTCAGATAAATCCAGCTTAATAGTTAATTGGTCATAGAATCCCGGATAGTCAATAACAATATCCTGTGTATCAGATGGCAATTCACCACCCCATTCATTCGCATTCGTCCATGAAATTGTATCGAGCATGGTTTTTCCTGTTAAGCCAGCCGATGCAGTACTCATCAGACCACTGCAAAGCGAAGAGGGAAATGCAAGTCCGCTTGTAAACGATGTTGTGTTATTCTCTACAATTTCTAAACTCGTACGTCCGGTAAGATTGATATTTTGATTTATCCAGTAGTTACTTTTAATGGTCCCATATGCAATACCTGCATTCCGATAACATTTTCCATTCAATGTGTAATAGAATGGTGAAACTCCATATTGGTACAAATCATAATTACCCGAACCTACATTATTGAATTCATACGAACATGTTGTTGTCGTTTCCCGAACAACAGTGGCTGTACTTCTTGACACGAGTTGCACGAGAATCGGACGGTTAAGACACTCAGATGAATTACTTGTATTCGTGAAACTGCCGGTAAATTTGTAATTAACAGCAGTCCCTTTTAACCCAACCGATTTAACAAGTTCACCGGAAACTAAGTCATAGAGATTTAATGTAGAAATTTTAACTCCGGTACTGATAGATGGATTCATCGTGACAGAAAACTTCGTACCGGGAGATGCTGAGGATAA
>JACPVN010000249.1 GCA_016191715.1 Ignavibacteriota bacterium
CAGTTGATGAAATCTTTTCTGTTTTCTTTCGGAAGACTGATTTTACAAACACCCTGTTCGGTTGAAGCAACATAAATCTTACCGATGTGGGAATCGAAGGAAGTACAAAACACTTTCGTGATTGTACGAACATTTGATGTTGATTCGAACAGTCTGTTTTCTACTTTCATTTTCTTTCGAATCAAAGTTGATATCGGAGCAATCTCGGTTGCAACAAGACTTTCAGAAACCATACATTACCCGGCACATTAACTGCGTAGAAATCATGAATACATTGTTCTTGCTCTTGAACGGAGAACAAGATAACCGTTGCCCCGGTTATTGTTTGAAATAATAATTTGAAAAATGACTGGTGAGAAAAAACTTTTATTGAGAGCCACACACTCTTCCTTAGCGAACAAACACGGGCTAAGTATAACCAGAATCAACTACAAAAACAAGAGCTAAATTCTTTCCCTGCAAATATTTTTCTTGACATTGTCTTATGAATTGCTTTGAAAGAATTAGAGAGAAAAAATCAAAAAAATGCCCGCACCTCTGCCTGTGCGGTATGCATCGCTTGACGCTCACCTTCGATTCTTCCTTCGTAGTTCAGATTCGCTTGAAGGAACTGAGTCAACCGGTAGTCAGAATGAAGACGAATGAGCCATGTCTTACCAGCAACCCGTCCGGAAGTTAATTCAAACGGAATAAAAGCCAGAGTTTTGCTGATTACTGCTTCTTCGCGGATGAATTCAATCTTTAATTGACCTGCCTCCTGAAACGAGTAAATGAGACGGAGAGATTGGTCATTCATGTCAACGTTGTCTTTTCCAAAATTTGTTGCAGAACCAACTCCGATGTTAATTCCAAGTTCAAGTTCCTGTCTCGGACGGTATGAAAAATCAGAACTTAGCGATGATGATGTAATGTTTCTCCTTCGAGTGCTGAATAGATTTGCAAGCAGGTTATCGTCCTTCAAAACGTAATCTGTTTGATTTGAAATTTCCTTCAACAATGCAAATCGTAACCTAATTGACCGCTCACGTGAATACGTCAATTCATTCTGAGTCGCCATTTGAGTCAGTCCCTTTCGTTGGTTGTATCTGAATCGGATTGAGAAATCGGTTTGATTTTCAAACAGGTACAAATCGTTTGAGAAGTAATTGCTCCCCGCGATTGTGGTTTGTTCATTCAGAAATTTCTCCAACTTCATCAAATACAAGGAGGATTTCTCAGTTTCGGTACTCCGTTCTTCAATTCGAACATAGGTTTCTGAGGAAAGCGATGATAAAATCGAACTGATTGTTCCGGATTTGTCAATCAATCGAGAGCCATTCAACCGAATTCTACCACTTGATTTCAAATCCGTGACCGGAATATAATTTTGAGTCGGAAAAAGAAACGCGATATACTCTCCATCAAACCGTGTTGGTTGGAAATCGGCTTCATCAATTATTCTGTTTTGATTCAAATCTCCCGCATACAAATAATTCCCTGTCCCTTTGGCAACCCGTTGGAAAATTCGCTCCATTTTTGCCGTCCGTTCTGAGGCAACCTCATAAAGAAAGTCGGTTTCAATTCCCCGCTCGAACGGATTATATTTCGATTGCCAACGTAACAAAAAGGTGTTCTCATCTTGGTTAGTCAGTTCTTCATTTTGATTTCTTACCGTTAAGTCAACCTTGGAAGTCAGTGAGTTCCAATCGTTTAACTCCCATCCATAATGTTGTGTTAATGCTTTCATCCTTGGAATCGGTGCGGATGATTTCAGAGAATCCAACATTCGCCACTCAACGCTTGCATTGAAAGACATTTTCCAGAGATTTATTAAAGAGATTGCCGGTCCGAAATCTAACAAACGATAACTTCCGAAATGAAGTGAATCTGAAAGATTATCCTTCACCTGCTTGTTTTTATTTTCATATCTAAACGAAGCGTTTACATTTTCAGACAAAAAATAAGAAGTACTTCCTTTTTGACGCAACCACCAACCGTTTGATGAATTGAACCCGTTGTTACTTCCAATATTTTCGATATTGTAACTCAACGAAGGAGACTTCGTCCCGTTGATTCCAATTCCTCCGGAATATCGCTTTGAAGAAAAGTATCCCTTCGACATTGACCCATAACTCCCAAGTAATGTTATTTGCTCATTCGGGCGGTAGTTGAGTTTCGCCTCTCTGATTTTTTCCTCTCCGCCAATTCCTTCCGACGACCATTTCCTGTCAAATTCTATTTCATTGATTCTGTCTAAACTCTTGAAAGTATTAGCCATGAACCGCTCACTTAGTGAAATCTCCATCGAACCAAGTTCGGTTTCTCCGATTGAAAGTTCCTTTGGTTTGAATTCAACAAGAAATTTGTAGGCATCTCCATCATTCGATAAATCATCTTTTACAGAGAAACGGTTTCTATCAAGCACTGAATGAGAAAATTCACCGGAAAAATTGACAGATTCAATCGGCTTTGCATTTATCGCAACATCAACCAACGAGTGTTGCTCCGGCAAAGGAAGCAATCGAATTGGCAAATAACCTCCACCTGATACTCCGACGAATGAATAATTTCCAACCGAAACTTTTTCGTAGTCTCCATTTCCCGAACCAACAAAACTATACGTAACCAAATATAATGCGTTCAACGTATCAACCGGATTGAACCGATAGATTACATGCGGAATATTTGCTTGAACCCTTGGTGAAAAGACTATTGTATCAATTTTAATGTAATTTCCTTTTCCAACCCCAATCGAATCAACGCCTGACCTGAAAGCAAACAATGGACTTTCACCTGCTTCTTCAAGCGCTGTTTTGTCTTCCTGATTGAAAACTAAATCTACCGGAGAATCATGGTCATCAGATTCCTTTGCGAATGAAAAACTAATGCTGTATTTGTCTTTAATAAATCTACTTTCGACCTGCGTTGCCACAAGAGAGCGATTGTATCTTCTATCGTTGTACTCAAAATCAATAGTAATTCGAGATGCGTTTGAGATAAGTCGCTTCGTGGTGAATGTTACTTCGCCTGTACCGTATTCGATGGTATAATCATTCAACTCTCCTCGCGTCATTCGTTCCCCATTGATATAGACACGCTCGCTACCGGCAATGACAATGATATCCTGTTCGCCGTTCTTTCCTTGTAACCTGTACGGACCCTGAACTCCGTTCAATCCAATAAACGATAGTGAATGGAACTTCCCACGAGTCGTTGCTCCTGCCGCCATGATTGTTCCGTTTGAAAATCCTGCTCTGTAATTTGCTTCAAGTTTGCCGCCTTGCAACTTCCTCGTGAATGAAGCAAACTCGCTTTGCTGAACATTCAAATGAAAATCTCCAAGTGTCACTCCAATATCTCTACTTCTTAATTCAACAAAGACTTTGTCCAC
>JACPVN010000250.1 GCA_016191715.1 Ignavibacteriota bacterium
ATTTATTTTGAAGCGACAACTTGAGAAGGCAAAGAAACTTGGCTACGTGTACAATGTCGGACCGGAACTTGAGTTCTTCCTCTTCAAAAAGGAAAACCACAAACTTGTGCCGCTTCCGCATGATACAGCAGGTTACTTTGACCAAACACAGGATTTAGCCGTTGATATTCGTCAGGAGATGACGACTGCACTGATGGATTTCGGAATTGATGTTGAAGCGCTCCACCATGAAGTAGCGCCGGGTCAACACGAAATTGATTTTAAATACAACGATGCACTTACAATGGCAGACCAAGCGACAACGTTTAAATATACTTTGAAGTACATCGCGGCACACAAAGATTTGCACGCTACGTTTATGCCCAAGCCAATTGCAGGCATCAATGGCTCCGGAATGCACGTGCATCAAAGCATCTTCAATCTTGAAGGAAAGAATTTATTCTTCGATCCGAAGGATGATTACCATCTTTCAAAATGCGCTCGCTCATTCATTCAGGGACAACTCACCCACATCAAAGCGATGAATGCAATTCTGAATCCGACTGTCAATTCATACAAGAGATTAGTGGTTGGATATGAAGCGCCGGTTTATATTGCTTGGGGACAGAGGAATCGTTCTGCTCTTATTCGAATTCCTCGCTACACACCGGGAAGAGAAAAAGCAGTTCGAGCAGAACTTCGTTGTCCGGACCCATCAGCAAATCCGTATCTCGCATTTGCGGTGATGCTTGCCGCCGGGCTGGAAGGTATCCAAAAGAAACTCACTCCGCCCGCGCCGGTTGAAGAGAACATTTATGAATTCTCGGAACAGGAAGCGAAAGAACGAAAGATTGATACTCTTTCAAGAGATTTGTATGATGCAATGAATAATTTCAAGAAAGACGAGTTAGTCAAAGATGCGCTTGGAGAATATGCATTCGAGAAATTCCTTCATCTCAAAACAACGGAGTGGGATGAATACCGGATGCAGGTTACTTCGTGGGAAATTGACCAATACTTGGAAAAGTATTAGGAGTTGATTGCTTAGGAAAATTCAGGTATATTGAATACGAAAATTGTCAATGGTCAATAGTTAACGGTCAATTGTCAATTCATGTTGGGGATGACATGGTTTCGACGGGGAAGAGGATGGTCGGAATAGCATCTCGTGATCTCCGTAGTTCACGTCCCCGCCTTTGGCGGGATTTAAAAACAGACGGAAAAATATAAGTGCAAACTATAACTACGCACTCGCTGCTTAATTAAATAAGCAACGCATCTTTTGTCATTATACCCGGTGGATGACAAGAGGTGTCGCTTTAATCGGGATAGTTCCGAATCTTGCTTAGGATTCGGAATGAAATCATTAAGCTGGATTGCGAATAGTGTGTTTGTTCCATAGTTCGCAGTCGAGAAAATGATGAGCAAACTAAAGATGTAGAAGTTTCGGTGGTCTTCTCTTCGGACCGGGGTTCGATTCCCCGCATCTCCACAGTAAGTGCCACTCTTCCCGCCCTGCGGGGTGAGTGGCACTTTTGTTTCTTATCGGAAAAAATGAGATTTTCAACAGCAATGAATCAAGACATTTTAGAAATACGCTTCACGAAAATGACAGGCGCCGGAAACGACTTCGTCATGATAGAGAATCGCGACGGGAAATTGTTATTGGATTGGAGCGAAGCGGCACCTATTCTTTGCAATCGTCATTATGGAATCGGAGCAGATGGATTGATTGTCATTGAAAAAAGTGATAAAACAGATTTCAGAATGAATTACTTCAATGCGGATGGAAGTTACGGCGGAATGTGCGGCAACGGAGGAAGATGTTCTGCAATGTTTGTATTTGATTCGGTTCAAAAGAATGAGGTTAAGTTTGAGGCGTTGGATTATATTTATACAGCAAGGAAGATTGGCGGCGAGGTTACTCTGTTAATGAAGAATCCAATTGATTTACAGTTAAACAAAGAAATTCAAATCGAACGTAACTCATTCAAATATCAATATGTTAACACCGGCTCACCTCATGTGGTAATTTATGATGACAGATTGCCTGAAATCTATCAAATCGAAATTCAACAGAAGGGAATAGAGCGGCTCGGAAAATTGATTCGTTATCATCAAGCATTTCAAAATGAAGGGACGAATGTGAATTTTATCAGATTACTTGAAAATAATTCAATAAAGATGAGAACGTACGAGCGTGGAGTAGAAGGAGAGACCTTAGCGTGCGGAACCGGTTCTGTCGCTTGTGCAGTTATTACAAGTGCAGTTCACAATTATCCATCACCAATTCAGGTTCAAACGCAAAGTAATGAAACTCTGCTTGTTGGGTTCAATAAAAATGGTAACAGTTTTACAGGTATAGAGTTAACGGGTTCAGCAAAAGTCGTATTCTCCGGTTCATTGAAGTACAATTCTCAACATCATCAAATTTGTTCTTAGTTATGGCATCATCATCACCACAAAAAACGAGACGAGGTTTCCTGAGAGAAGTTCTCTTCGGTTGGTTTTTCCTGACAATCCTACCCGCGTTCTATGTTCTTGCAGAATACCTCTATCCTCGAACAAAGAAGGATGCGGCTATTACAGATTTACCGATTGCAAAACTAACTGAGGTTCCGCTGAACTCGTTTAAGATTATTCGTTTGAAGAAAAAGCCAATTATGGTGATGAACTCGGAGCAGGCACAAGTGAAAGCATTCTCTTTGATTTGCACACACTTGGGTTGCGTTGTTGAATATCGGGAAGAGGAACAGAAGTTTCATTGCAACTGTCACGGCAGTGTATTTGATAAAGACGGGAAGAACCTTTCAGGTCCTGCGCCCACTCCGCTGAAACCATATCGGGTGAAGTTAACTTCCACTGACATTTTGATTTCGGAGGGTTGATGCAGTTGTTACCAAAAGTTCAATCTTGGGTAAACGAGCGGATGCACTTGAATCTTGTCCTTGATTTTTTGCATCAGAAGAAAGTTCCACAGCATAAACACTCGTTCTGGTATTTGTTTGGCGGATTGTCCCTGTTTTTCTTTCTGATTCAACTTGGAACGGGAATGTTATTGCTGATTTATTACAGTCCAACACCCGAAACTGCACACGAAAGCATGACTCAAATTATGACTGAAGTACCG
>JACPVN010000275.1 GCA_016191715.1 Ignavibacteriota bacterium
AGCTAACGCCGTTCCCCAACTGCCGGCGCCTAATACAGTGATTCGCACAAATAAAATGATTGGATATGGTCAATAAAAAATGGGGCTGTCACAAAAGTTAGATTTCTTTGTAGGCGCAATCTTCAGGGTTGCGTTTCCAAATCAAAACCGCAGACATAAAGTCTGCGGCTACATCATTATCAGACTTATGAGACTGCCCCATTCTTTTTTCGTTTCAAAATAGAAGTTGAACTAAGCCGATGTTCCGTCCCATCAACTAATCGTTTGATGTTTGTCCGATGAGTATAAGTCAGCAGTAATGCAATGCCGATGCTGAAGAAGATAAGTGTGTTGTAACCTTCGAGATACGCGTGGAAAACATTATGACGAACTGCCATCGTAACCGGAAATGAAAGCGCCGCGATAACTGAGCCGAGAGAAACATAGCGCCAGATTGCAAACACAATAAGAAACACACCAAGTGTAACAAGAATTTCAATAGTTGCGAGAGCGAGAAGAACGCCGCCTGCGGTGGCAATTCCTTTTCCGCCGCGGAAGCTGGCAAAGATTGTCCAGATGTGACCGAGTATTGCCGCACACCCGGCAATGATTCGGACAACGGTCATATCTTCAAACGGAGTTACGTTGTCGAAGGGAATTGGACCGAGCATCAGTTTCGTCACTAACATTGTAGCAACGTAGCCTTTGAAAATATCAATTAAAATAACAGCCACACCGTACTTCCAGCCAAGCACACGAAAGACGTTTGTCCCTCCGGCATTTCCACTGCCGAACTTACGAACGTCAACTCCGTGAGTTAATTTACTCACGATGATGCTTGTCGGAATGGAACCGACAATATAACTAAGAACGATAACGAGCGATAATTCACCCATAGTTTACTTTTATTACCTTATGATAGAAAAAATTGCCTACAAAGATAGAAGATTATTTGAAGAAAATCAAGTTCTTTTGTCAATTTTTTATTACGGTTTTCTTTTTACGGTTAAATTTAACATTGCATCGTATCTACGCATGACCGTGAACGGTCACGCTATGTTATTTCAAGCCCGATGAATCGGGCTATTCCTGTTCAGCATCGTTCACGATGCTTGTTGTTTTTTAGTCCCGATAATCATCGGGATTGTTCACGGCAATGCTAAATCATGTTCTGAACAGCAATCTTATTTCTTCTCCTCATCCGTCCTTTCCATCACAGAATTCAACTTGTTTTCCTTATGATGAACCTTCTGATTCTGAATGTACCGTAACACACCCGACAAATCTTTCTCAGTAAACGATAACACACCAAAACCATCCTGCCATGCAAAATCTTCTGTGATTGCCAAATCTTTGTTCAGATGATGCGAACTGCTACCCTTTATCTTTCCAATAATATCACTTACTGACTCAGCAGGCGGAATTCGAATTGCAATATGAATGTGGTCTTCGATTCCGCCGATGCCTAATAATTGACAATTGTATTTGCTCGCTTTCAATTCGATGTATGGATAGAGAACGTTCTCAATTTCTTCTGTGATAATCGGTTGACGAAGATACGTTGTCCAGATAGCATGATAAAATAATTTGTGATAGACTTTCCCCATAGTTTTTTATTGGCGCTAGTATGTATTTCTTTTCTGTTGATGTATGTTTTGTATTCGATAATCGCATGACCATAAACGGTCTCGCTGAAAATTCCAAGCCCGATGAATCGGGCTATGTAAACAGTCCTTCTTAAAGTACGAAGGTAATTCTTTTAACGCTCCGCCAAAATACTAATCTGATGGTTATACTTTAATATATTCTTGCAGTCGAATACGATTAGATATTTTTTGAAACACATTCACCGGAATTTCCAAGCGAATGGTTGGTACGGGTTGTTCTACTCCCTGTTCGAGCATTAACTCAAAGGCGGTTTCCTTTACGCTTTCAAGTTCACGCATTGCTTCTTGTGCCGTTTTACCATAAGCACATAATCCTTCGATAGATTCTATCTCAGCACAATAATTGCCATCGGGATACTTGAAAACACGAACCGGATATTCATACTGTAAAAATTCTTTCAGTTTTTTCATCGGTAAGATTCCTTGTTTTGTAATAATTTTTCAATTGCACGAATGCCTTTAACAACTTGGTATTCAGGAAGTATATCATTCTTTCCGTGAGATACGA
>JACPVN010000276.1 GCA_016191715.1 Ignavibacteriota bacterium
AGTAAGGCTTGACCAAACAATGAATGTACGGGAACGATACTCTTACTACGCTGTCAGTTCAATCGTACCGGATTCTCACGATTCGTCATTGCTGTGGTTCGGCGCTTGGCATGACGGGTTGTATAAGTTTGATACGCGCTCCGCTCGCTCAATCCAATATCTAAACCAACCGAACGATTCTACCACTCTTAGCGGCAACAGTGTGAGAACAATCTTAACAGACCATACAGGCACACTGTGGGTTGGAACGTGGTTCTCAGGGTTGAACAGATTTATTGCTTCAACTCAACAATTTATCCGGTATCAGGTTGATTCCGCTTCACAAGTTTCAATAAGCAGTAACACAGTCTATTGCTTGTACGAAGACCGCTCAGGAGTCCTTTGGGTCGGAACGCAACGAGGATTAAACCGGTACAACCGCGAGTCAGAAACCTTTACTCGTTATCTTCACGACCCGAACAATTCTCAAACACTGAGAACCGATGATATTCGCTGTATCACAGAAGATACATCAGGAATACTTTGGCTCGGAACAAATGGAGGAGGGTTAAACAGGTTCGACAGAGAAACAGAAACGTTCTCCGCACTTACGACCGAAGACGGTCTTCCCAACGATAATATTTATGGTATTCTGGAAGATGGGAAAGGCAATCTTTGGCTTAGCACGAACAATGGCTTATGCAGGTACTCTCCGTCAACAAACGAATTTCGGAATTATGATGTTCGCGATGGTCTGCAAAATAATGAATTCAACACAGGTGCATATTTCAAAACTGCATCGGGCGAAATGTATTTCGGAGGTATTCAGGGCTTTAATGTGTTTCATCCTGATAGCATAAAAGATAATCCGTTTATCCCGCCTGTCCATATTACGGATGTGAAAATTCATGAAACATCTATTCCATACAAAGCAAACAACATCATCTTGAAGTATGAACAGGATTTTATCACTGTAGAGTTTATTGCTCTCAACTATAGTCAGCAGGAACGGAATCAATATATGATTAAGCTTGACGGTTTGGATGGAGTGTGGCATTCGAACGGCACAAGACGTTTTGCGACCTATTCACATCTTTCGCCAGGGGAATATACATTCTCCGTCATGGGGTCGAACAATAACAGCGTATGGAATCCGGTCGCGGCAAGTGTCTCGTTTATTATCCTTCCGCCTTTTTGGGCTACATGGTGGTTTCGTGGTATTGGAATCTTACTGTTTCTCTGCATCGGACCTGTAATTTATTCTATTCGGGTTTCACGATTGAAACGTGAAGGTGCGTTGTCTCAGCAATTTTCCCAAATGTTGATTGACCAGCAGGAACAGGAGCGAAAACGGATTGCCTCTGATTTACATGACAGTTTCGGGCAGAGTTTAATGATTATCATGAATCATGCGCACATCGGTAAGCGAAAACTTGATACACGCGAAGCCGCAGAAAAAGAATTGGATTCCATTCTCAATCTTTCTTCTGAAACACTGGAAGAGATGAGAAAAATTATTCAGAACCTAAGGCCGATTCATCTCGATAGGATTGGAATAACGAAAACAATCATTGCATTAGTGGAAAAAGTAGAAAAAGCAAGCGGACTTCGTCTGCATCACCACGTTGAAAAAATTGATACACTGATTCCTAAGGAAAATGAAATTAGTTTATACCGGATTCTTCAGGAGTTGCTCACGAATATTGTTAAGCACTCTCAGGCAACAGAATCTTGGGTAGAAGTTATCATTGCCGAAAGGAAGATTGTTGTAACGGTACGGGATAATGGAAAAGGATTTACTGTTCAGCAATCGTATGACCACACGAAAGGAACTGGCTTCGGTCTCGCAGGAATAAAAGAGCGAGTAAATATCCTCAATGCGGAGATGACGATTACATCAAGTCCCGCCGCGGGAACGGAGATTGAAGTGCGGATACCAATAGAAAGCGTTACGAAATAAAACATCAGAAAATATGTGCGACTCACTTGTCGAGCAAAAAACGAATAAATCTAATAACGCTACTATAATTTTCAAAAAAAAGTGAGTCGCACATTTTTAAATAGAAAGGAAACTAAAATCCATGTCAGATAAAACTACAATTCTCGTTGCCGATGACCATCCGCTTGTGAGGAAAGGTCTTGTGGATATTATCCGCGAAGAATCAGATTTTTCTGTCGTTGCCGATGTCGGGGACGGAGAGACGGCTCTGAAGATTATCAAAGAGAACGACATCACACTTGCCTTGCTCGACCTCGACATGCCGAAGATGAACGGGTTGGAAGTTGTGCGAAATACAAATGCGTCAAATCGCATTACGGAATTTATCATTGTAACAATGCACAAGGATGAAAATATTTTTGATGAAGCAATGGAGTTGGGCGTGATGGGATTTGTATTGAAGGAAAGCGCGCTTCTTGATGTTGTCACTTGTCTCAAAACTGTCCTTAAGGGAGAATATTATATCAGCCCCGCACTTTCAACCTACATGATGAAAAATCGTAAGGTGCAGGAAACGAATGCCTCCGGCACACACGGAATTGGCAGACTTACACAGACAGAACGAAAGATATTAAAGCTTGTCGCCGAGATGAAATCAAGTCAGGAAATTGCCGACGCGTTATTTGTCAGTATCCGCACGATCGGGAACCATCGAAATAATATTTGCAACAAATTAGATGTTCACGGCGCGAACGCATTGTTGAAATATGCAATAGAACATAAGACGATGTTGTAATTTATTTTCATAAACATTTTAGGTAGGGGTTTGATTAATCAAACCCCTACAATCTCCAAAAGACATGAATGTTGGTAGGACAGACATTCTTGTCTGTCGAAATCATTTCATATTCACAAACCTGACAGACGTGAATGCCTGTCCTCCTAAACTTTTGAGACTACCTCCTACAATTCCTTCCTAAAACAACTCCCTACAAACACAAAACACCATTTCTGAGTACTACTACTCAGATAATTTCATTTCTTCTAAGTACCGGAACTCAGTAAAATGAGTATCGCACTCTATGTTTTCGCCCTCCTCTTTTTGATAAATTACCACCATGAAATTTGAACAAACATCATGGTAATCCTCATCGTTGATGACAGCAAGATGGTGCGCGACTCCATCAAAAGCATCATTCAAGCAATTCCTGCAACCATTCACGAATGTGCATCCGGCGAGGAAGCTGTTGAACTCAGCAGACAAAAGCGACCGGAATGGATTCTCATGGATATTGAGATGGGAACGATGAGCGGCATTGAAGCCACACGCCAAATCAAAAACGATTTGCCGAAAACAAATATCGCCATTGTTACCATGTTTGATGATGCAGAATATCGCCGGGAGGCGCGTGAAGCAGGAGCCTGTTCCTTCATCGTCAAAAGCAAACTCCTGGAATTAGAAACATTACTTACAAAGAAGAAATCAAACTAATTAATTAACAATACATCAATCACAATATCAGAAAGGGTACCTATATGTGTACTTTTCACAATGTTCTTTTAACATCATTCAGGGCGATAGCAATGGTTTTGCTTCTCATCCTGATAACAGCAACGCTGCAGAGTTCTTCTCAGCTTTATGCACAATCACCTACCATTACCTGCCCGGACAACATTACGGTCAGCAGTTCGACAGGATTTATTTATGTTGGAGAAAGAGGTGGGTCTGTTTCTAAGATTTCTACATCCGGCACCAGAACGGTGTTAGCCGGTGTATCGAGTGCAGACGGCGTTGTCTTTGACAGCTACAACTCTATTTTAGTATCAAGATTTAATGGAGTTGGTACAACCATCGTTCGAGTAGATCGGACAAGCGGGGCACAAACGAATATCGCTTCGCTTGCCGGAGCCACACAGGGAATGAGCGTGGACGGTTTGGGTAATGCGTATGTTGCCAATGAGGGGCTTAAAAAGATTCAGAAGATAAATCTTTCCACTAACGCAATTTCAGATGTGGTGACACTGTTGAACCAGCCTATTGATGTGATAGTTGAAAGCCCGACAAAGTTATTGATATCCGAATTCAGTCTGGGCTCGATCATCCGCAGGGATTTATCGACCAATACCTCTTCAACATTGGTGAGTGGGTTAAACACGCCTACCGATATCTTTCGGGAGTCTGCCACCACAATCCTGGTTGCAGAGTATGGCGGAGGGAGGATTACACGCGTGAATCTCACAAGTGGTGTCAAAACGACAGTCGCTACTCTCGGTGGAGGTCCCCACGGAATCGCACGGGATATGTCGGGCAACCTGTATGTAACTCAATACAACCTTGGAAGAATAGCGATGATTACACCATCACTGATCGTGAGTGCCTTTGCAACCGGTCTATCAAGTCCGGTGTTCATCGAGTTAAGCAATGGGCCCGGACTGTCCGGAACTGATGTGGTGTTTTCTTCATCGGTAACCGGAACGCCAGCACCTACGGTGACGTATTCTCATGCTTCGGGAAGTTTTTTCCCTATTGGAACAACGGAAGTGAACGCAAC
>JACPVN010000277.1 GCA_016191715.1 Ignavibacteriota bacterium
CGGAGGCGTTCGCTTGCGGAATTGGGGGTTCGTATCAATTTGTTCGGGCTGATGTAAGTTATCTCAGGTTCACTGAGCAAACAAACAGGCAGGGAACGGTGGACATCAACCAATTTGAAGAGTCGGGAATTGAGAACATCGAATTCAATCCGTACACGAGCGACAGAATTTCCCTCAGTCTAACAGTTGATTTGGGAAGAACACACGAGCAACTTGCCCGCATCGAATACGTTGAAATGATGAGCGATGTATTTCCGTCTTCGTCTTCTGTTCACGCGTTCCGACCGATTGGGAAAGCGCGGGTGCGAAATATTTCTTCCAATCCGGTCAATGCGAAAGTGAGTTTTTATGTCGAACGATTGATGGATTCGCCGACGGTGACATCGCCGCAAACAATCGCGCCGAACGAGTTGCTCGAAATTCCGTTTTATGCTGTTTTCAGTGAAGCGGTCAATGCAATCAATTCGCTGGCGGTGCTTGACGGAAAAGTATTTGTCTCAGCGTCGCCTGTTCAGGATTACGACGACAGTTATCAGGCGCGCGTTCTTGTTCACGGGCGTAACGAATGGAACGGCGATGTAACGATGCTCAATTATTTTATCACGCCAAGTGACCCGGCAATTCATCGGTTGACACGGAATGTTCTCAGTCAGGCGGATTCGTATTTGGATTCAATCCAACAACAATTGCAATTGTTTGTCAAAGCGAAATTGTTGTTCAATGAGTTCGGAAATAAACTTGTGTATGTGAACGACCCGAAACTCTCTCAAGATTATGTGCAGTATCCATCCGAAACGTTGACATTGCACGGCGGCGATTGTGATGACATGACAGTTGCGTATGCAACGTTGCTCTCGAATATCGGAATTGCAACGGCGTTTGTTGATGTCGTACCGCCGGAGAAACCGAATGATGCCCATATTTATTTGATGTTTGATACGGGAATCGAACCGTCGTCATCGCAATTCATCAGCGAGAATCCGAAACGGTTTGTTGTGCGAAAGAATGAATCGGGAAATGAAACTGTCTGGATTCCGGTCGAGACGACAGTGATTCGAAAAGGATTTGATGAAGCATGGCGTATCGGCGCCGAAGCATATTTTCAGGAAGCGGAACTCAATGCCGGTTTAGTGAATGGCTGGGTTCGCGTAGTTGATGTACAGGTTGTTCAATAAAAGAAAGGATGAACAATGAAACATGTAATTTCTCTAGCATTTTTTTGTTTGATATTGACAGCAGGTTTGACTGCTCAGTTCAAAGTTACTGCCCTGAAGGGCGAGGTCTTCATTCGTCACGGTGCGGCGGAAGAGTGGCAGAAGGTTGCCGTTAGTGATGTGTTGAAACCGGATGACTCGATGAAATTAGAAAAACATTCATCGGCAACAATCATCTTGGAAGATGGGAAGAAAATTGTTGTTCCCGAACAGGTAATTGTTGATGTCTCGGATTTACGGGATTTGACTCAGGATGAATTCTTGTTGAAATTAGCAATGGAACAGGTTCGTTCGATTCCGCTTCCTGAAAAGGAACAGAAAATTAATATCCCGCAAACCACGACCGTACATGGAAGTTCCAAAGGAATGTCAGAAAAACTTTTAATAAATGGTGAGGTCGGAGTTCTTCAGTTAAACGGTACTAAAGTGTTGTTCGAAAATGGATATGACGAAACCGGCATATTGAAAACCAAGCAAGTGTTTCGATTGTATCCCGCATTAGTGAAGCAGTTTGAAACACGGATGATGGTCGCCGGCGCGTTCGAAAATATGAACCTGAAGCGTGACGCTCTGAGTGAATATCGTTCCTTACTGAATGAACCGTTGCTTCCACAGCAACGAACGCAACTCGAACAAAAAATCGAACAACTCAAGAAACAAATTGATGGTTGAAGTAAAACAGGTGCGACTGCATCACGCTCGTTGTAAGTTGCACCTTTATCTAATATGTGAGGTAGAAATAATAAAAATCTAATTTCGGAGGAACTTTTCGAAAGAGCTACGGTAGGTGTAAAGGAGGGTGTAGTGCAACGAAGTACGCGCGTACAAACCGAGGTAGGCATACCCGCCGTATCAACTCACAAAAAATTTTCCTATCTTATGATCATCATCATGCTCTTCATTGAAATTCTATGAAACTTCTCCTTTCGTATCTCAAACACTACTGGAAACTGATTACGCTTGCTCTGTTTCTTGCCGCCGTCAATCAGACATTCTCCCTGCTTGACCCGCTCATATTCCGTCATATCATTGATGAGTACGTTGCACGGTTCAAAGAACATTCTTCGGAAACCTTTTTTAAAGGTGTCGGGATGTTGCTTGGTGCGGCGGTGGGAGTTGCATTTGTTTCCCGTGTGGCGAAGAACTTTCAGGATTATTTCATCAATACGATTACGCAAAAGTTGGGAGCGCAAATCTATTCCGACGGACTCCGACATTCGCTTGAACTTCCGTACTCCGTGTTTGAAGACCAGCGAAGCGGCGAGACGCTTGGCAAACTTCAGAAAGTCCGCACGGATGTGGAGCGAGTGATTTCAACTTCCATCAATGTTCTCTTTACGACGCTTGTTGGAATTATCTTTGTCATGATTTACGCATTCAGCGTCCATTGGCTGATTGCCCCGATCTATTTTATGACGATTCCGTTGCTGGCTTTTCTTAGTTCTGTTATCGGAAAGAAAATCAAAACAATTCAGAAAAAGATTGTCGCCGAAACAACGGCGCTTGCCGGCTCGACAACAGAATCGCTCCGCAATATCGAGTTGGTGAAAAGTCTCGGACTAGCACAACAGGAAATTCAACGACTCAACACAACGACAGGTAAAATTCTCCTTCTTGAACTGAAGAAAGTCCGGTACTTGCGTAGTCTCAGTTTTCTTCAAGGTTCCGCCGTGAATGCATTACGCAC
>JACPVN010000278.1 GCA_016191715.1 Ignavibacteriota bacterium
ACGCGGGTAAAACTCGTTGTAAAACGAACACCGGTCAGTTCATCCTGAATGTCTTGAATCTTCTCACGTTCGCGCCACGCCCAGAGTAATATTGTTACTGCTCCGGTATCCATCACCATTGTTCCGAGTGCAACGAGATGGGAATTCAAGCGGGCAAGTTCAGCGCAAATAACGCGAATGAACTGCGCCCGTCTCGGCGCTTCGATGCCTGCTAATTTTTCGACTGCAAGCACATACGCAACATTATTTGCAAGTGTTGAAAGATAATCAAGTCGGTCTGTGTGAGGAATGAATTCGTGGAACGACATGTTCTCTGCGAGTTTTTCGTACCCGCGATGCAAGTAGCCAAGTTCAGGAACTGCCGCTACGACAGTCTCTCCATCAAGCCGGATTATCAAACGAAGCACACCATGAGTTGCGGGATGTTGCGGTCCCATGTTCAATACCATATCCGATTCGAGCGGGTCGTCGAAGGTTATAGTCGTGTCTTGATTCTCAAGTGCACGAAGAATATGTAACTGAGATTCTGAAATCGGGATATTCATTACTTGATGCTTGATGCTAGTTTATTTGTTGACGGTTGACGGTTGTGGGTTGAAAGTTAATTACATTTGACTACTTACTTACTACTATCAACTCACTAATCACTAACACTATCACTAATCAGGATTCAGTTCTTCCGCGGCAATGGAAGTGAACCCGGTATTCCCATAAGTGGAAATTCTTTTCGAAGAGGATGATACTCAAATCCCTCCGGCATGTAGATGCGGCGCAGGTCGGGGTGGTTATCAAAGAGTATTCCGAACATATCGTATGCTTCCCGCTCTGCCCAATCTGCTGATTCCCAGACACATGTAACACTTGGAACGTGAATGTCATTTTCTTCAACTCGAACTTTGAGTCGTATTCGGAATTTATTTTTGAGCGAGTAGAGATTATAGACAACCTCGTACCGTTCTTCGGGACGATAGTGGTCAACTCCGCATACATCGCGCAGTGAATCGAATTTCAACTCTTCATCATCACGGAGGAATTGACAAACTTTAACAATGTCATTTTTCTTTACAACGATGGTAAGTTCTTCACGAAACTCATTCACCGAAATAATCGAATCGGCAAAATGAGTTTTGAGTTTTTCAATAATGCGTTGGTTCATCAGACTTGAAACGTCTCCTCGATGTAAATCTTTTCTTTTTGTCCCGGTTTTTCGCCTCGTGCAATTTTCTTTTGGATTTCCATCAATCCTTTGAGTAAATTATCCGGGCGTGGAGGACAACCTGCAACGTAAACATCAACAGGGATAAACTGATCTATTCCTTGCACGACTGAATATGACCGATACATCCCGCCGGAGGATGTACAAGCGCCCATTGCGATTACCCATTTCGGGTCGGGCATCTGGTCATAAATCTTTCGGACGACATGTGACATTTTGTAGGTGACAGTTCCTGCAACAATCATTAAATCACTTTGTCGGGGAGAAAAACGAAACGCTTCCGAACCGAATCGGGAAACATCGAATCGAGGTCCGGCAAATGCCATCATTTCGATTGCGCAACAGGAAATTCCCATTGGCATGGGCCACAGAGAATTTTTTCGTGCAAACTTGATGAGTTCATCAAGTTTTGTAAATACTAATAAATCAGAAAAGTCAGCCATGTTCTCAGACAACCTTCTTGTTGAGGAGAGAATTGTTGGTTTTCGTCCGCTCACCTGTCCACTCGAGCGCGCCTTTTTTCCAGACATATAAAAAGCCCAACATCAGAATCACAATAAATACGAGCATCTCAACAAACCCGAACCAACCAAGTTCGCGGAAATTGACAGCCCAAGGATAGAGAAACACAACTTCAATATCAAACAAGATGAAGAGCATTGCGACCATATAGAATTTCACCGAAATGCGTTCATGCGCCGAACGAACCGGCGGCATTCCGCTTTCATACGTGGAGAGTTTTATTTCATTTGAATTTTTCGGACCAAACCATTCATTGACTTTCCCCATCACCAAGCCAAAGCCGATGCCAATGAGAAGCATGAAACCGATAGGAAGATATTGTTCGAGCATACGTTGAGGAATTTTCGGTACAAAATTACCCAAAAACGGAGAGAAATACAAAAGTAGGAATGTGGAAATAGTAAACCACGGTGTTGCTTATTGACACGGCTTTATTCATGGTTTTGTTAATTGAATTCACAAGTTTTTCAGAGTCTTCAGAAAAAAGATTCAAATTATTTTTCAGGAAATCGGAAGTTTGGTCGGAGTT
This sequence comes from Ignavibacteriota bacterium, assembly GCA_016191715.1. GTDB lineage: Bacteria > Bacteroidota > Ignavibacteria > UBA10030 > SZUA-254 > FW602-bin19. Next base: position 2,268 of record JACPVN010000278.1, read on the forward strand.
GCTTTTTACTCGGCTTTTTCCTTAATTTACACTACATTATTTTGAAATACAACGGGGAAAATATGTCTGAACAATTTCACATTTTAGTTGCTGATGATGAAGACTCACTGCGTTCGGTAGTCGTGACTGAATTACAGGAACATGATTTCCATGTTCGCGAAGCTTCGGATGGAGCGGAAGCAATTTCTTTACTCAAGCAATATTCATTCGACCTTGCATTGCTGGATGTAAAAATGCCAAACAAAACCGGCTTGGAAGTTTTACATTTTATTCACGAGAATGAAATCAAAATGAAAATATATATGCTGACCTCGATGGATGATTTACACACTGCGCTCGAAGCAAGAAAGTTAGGTGCAGAAGGGTATCTGTTGAAGCCGTTCAATATAGATGAAGTTCGGGAACGAGTGATGGAAGCTTTA
>JACPVN010000089.1 GCA_016191715.1 Ignavibacteriota bacterium
GCAATTTGATTGAACGATAACACAAACCCCGGACCTGCTTTCACCGGTGGAAGCAAAATATACGATTTTGTATTTGCTGACGAATTTCCGGTTGGGCTATCGGTAATTGAAGTATTTCCGGAAGCGGAGACATGTTGAGTCGTCCCCCAATAACCGGTTGAGTATATCGTGTGTTGTCCGGAATCAAATTGTTCGTGAAACGATGATTGCATTGAACCGCCAAACCCGAAATGAGATTGAGTAAATTCGCTTGAATGTTCAGGTGTTTCATTATCAACTGCCGCAACTGCATAAGTATGAAAACCGATAGTCGAATCATAATATTCCTGATAAACAGCAGTATCTGCAATGATGATATTCTCCACCAGCACATTATCCCGATAAACTGCAATAGATGCAAGATCATTCAGCGGTGTGTTATCTAATTGTGTTGAAGGAGTAACCCAGGAAAGTTTCGTCCCGTTATCGAAGTTTTGAATCTGAAAATTCGTTGGCGTTCTTGGTTGGGCATGTCCGCCAGAATACACTGTGTCCGTGGTGAACGAACTGGAATCAGTTGCTATGACTGTTCGAAGTGAATATGTATATCCTTGATGATACGTCAGATATGTGTCAACATACTTTTCAACTCCTGAATCTACTGTGGCTATAAATTGACCATCACGATAAATATGGATTTTGAATTGCGGTAATGGAAAACCGGAAATTAATGATGATGGATCTTTCCAATTCAAAAAAACAGTTGAGGGAGTATTGAAATCGCTATATGCCCGGAACGTAGCAGGAGGTCGGGGTGCGTTCGCATTCAATTCAACGATATACAATCCGCTGTTCATATCTCCAATGATTATTTTTCCCGAAGGAAAAAAAGGATATGTTGACCATGCACCCGTGAAACCATTGCCGGGCCAAGGATATGTATCATACCCTCCAACTTCAACCGGAGTTGTCGGGTCAGATATATCAACTATCCGTAATCCATCTGTGTAATAAGACATAAATGCAATCGTTCCTTTCACAAATACATTGTGAATGATTGCACTCGGGTCTCCTTGATATTCTGCAACTTTAGTAACGCTTGGAAGATGTTGAAGATCCCAGATTTTCAACGTCTTCGGTGTCGAACCAATTTCATCCGTTGTGAGGAGATAACGTCCATCTTCGGTCGTTGCGCAATTGTGAGTACCTGAACCACTATATGGTATCCGGGTGATGAGTGTTGGATTTGATTTGTTGGAGACATCAACGATATCAATCCCCTCACCGAGACATGCGCCAAACAATGTATCATTACGCGCGAAACTGTCGTGAAAATATCTTGTATCATAACTTCCGACAAACGAAGGATTCACCGGATCTGCGAGACTGAACATTACTGCACCACCACTGGGCCAATACGCGCAACCATTCAAATACAAAATTCCGTCTTTGATGTGATTCGTGTGCGAAGCAGAGATATTTTTACTTCCCTGTGAAAAATTAAATCGTTTCACCAAGCGCACAGAATCGGGGAGGAACGATAAGTCAATAATTTGCACTCCGCCGCCCCCTTCAGTCACTACATACGCGTAATGTGAATACGTTTGCAGTTCGCGCCAATCTGAATTGGGACCCGGTATAAAATCTCTTTCTACAGGATTGTACGCATCGGTAATCTCTACGATGGAAGTTCCGGCAAAACATCCGAGGATTGCATATTCCCGGTTCGTAGTTGTATCCGTCCAACCCCAGCAACCTGCAACATACCAGCCGCCTTGGGGAGGTATATAGTTCCTAAGAAATCTCACGGCTCCGGATTCCTGAGAAATCAAGGGGAGTGAGGTTGTGAATAACATAAATAAGATGGTACAGAGATTTCGAAACATATCGGTACGTTGTTGATTGTACTCTAACACACAGGATTTTTTTATTAAAGTACAGAAATCTGATAATTCATACAACATGATGAACATTTTGCTTGACTTTCTCAAATCCTTTTCGTATTCTTGGTAGCATTTATGTCCAACTGGCTGTTAAAAACCGAACCCGGGGAGTTTTCCTTCTCCGATTTACTCCGAGAGAAGAAAGCAACCTGGAACGGGGTGACGAATAACCTTGCACTGAAACATCTCCGTTCATTCAAAAAAGGGGATGTAGTGTTTTTTTATCATACGGGAAATGAAAAATCTATCGTCGGTTTGGCTGAGGTTGTCTCCAATCCTTACCCCGACCCGAACTTGAATGATGGTAAACTTGTCGTCATTGATATTAAACCTAAACGGACTTTCAGGAGAAAAGTTTCTCTTTCCGAAATAAAATCAAAAAAAGAATTTACCTCATTTGATTTGGTGAAGAATTCCCGCCTTTCCGTAATCCCGGTAAGTGATATAATCGCTGCATTACTTTTACAATTGTCTGAACAAGAGTAACTCCCGTATGAAAAGTACAACGCTCATCTTCATCTTTTTCTTTACTTCGTGTTTGATTGCACAAACAAAGAATATTACGTCGAAGAGGGTTCAATATGAAAGTGGAAACGATACGGTCTATGCATATCTCAGTATGCCGGAGGAGAAAGACACGTTCCCTGCGATTATCCTGATTCATGAGTGGTGGGGATTGAATGACTGGATGAAACAAAATGCTCGCTCATTTGCGAGATACGGCTATGCGGCATTAGCAATTGATTTATATCGCGGGAGAACAACGACACTTCCCGACGAAGCACGGAAAATGAAATCCGAATTAAATAAGGAACAGGTGTCGAAAGATGTTCAGGCGGCATTTCTTTATTTACGACAGCAACAGAATATTATCCCTGCGAAGATTGGCGCGATTGGTTGGTGCATGGGCGGAGAATATTCATTGAAAGCGGCTACTATAATTCCTGAACTCGCTTCAACGGTTGTTGTATATGGAGAATTAGTCAAAGACACGTCCGCTATCAGAGCTATCAATTGTCCGATGTTAGGAATCTTTGGTGAAGCGGACGGCGTGGTTACACCTGCAATGGCAAAAGAGTTCGGGATGCAAGCACATTCGTTTGGAAAACAATTCGAAATGGAAATTTATCCCAATGCCAGACATGCCTTCATGAATCCGAATAATGAAACCGGATATTCCGTTCTCGCCGCCTCTGAGGCATGGATTCGAATTTTTCATTTCCTTGAGAAAACAGTATCTGGTAAACTTGAATAATTTTATACGGCAATGATAGAATTCATCTTAAAAATCTGGCATTGGACAAAATCGTACGTTGAACGATTTCCTATTGTCTTCGCCGCGATTGTAATTTATGTTTATTATTTCATTACATCGTTGGATTTATTCGAACACTCTGAAGAGAAACGAACATTCTTTGATTTTCTTGTTCAGTTCGATTCACTTATCTTGCTCTGGTTGATTGCCGCGGCAATGCTTCAGGTTCAAAAATATCGCAAAGCGCATAAGAGAGAAGTGGAACGCCGGCATGACATAGAACGGATTATTGACCGTCAGAAAATCTACAAACAAATTGTCAATGATGTTACGATGCTCATGCAGGATAGTGTGAACAATCCTCTTGCAGTTATTTCTGTGACGACGCAGGAA
>JACPVN010000263.1 GCA_016191715.1 Ignavibacteriota bacterium
TATTATTACACAATCAAAGAAACAAACGTTGCGACAGCAATTCTGCTGCAATATCTCGCACCGTTACTTGTGCTTGCCTACGCGGCGTTTTCAAAAGAAGAAAAACTGAGTGCAGGAAAAATTGTTGCGGGAATTATCTCACTTGTCGGATGTTTTCTTGCAGTCGGTGGTGAAAACTTCTCGATTTCGTCCATCAGCAACATCGGTTTGCTTACCGGATTTCTCTCAGCCGGAACGTGGGCGTTTTCCAATGTAGCAATGCGACGGTTAATGCACTCGTACAGTGCGTGGACTGTTCTCATTTATTCGTTTGTGTTTGCTTCACTCTTTTGGTTCTTTATCAACTCGCCGCTCGAACTCATCTCTGCAAATTATTCTTCCGAGACATGGCTAATGTTTTCCGTCTTTGCAATTATTTCGATTTTGATTCCACACTCGTTCTATTATAACGGTATCAACAACCTAACTGCATCGAGAGCAATCATCACAGCATCGTTCGAGCCGGTTGTCGCCATCGGCTCGGCATTTTTTATTTTGCATGAACAATTAACACTGGTACAAATTGCCGGAGCGTTTCTCGTGCTTGTTGCAATCGTGATTTTGCAATGGAGAAGAGACGAACTTGTTGTGAGTCCCGCAGACGAATCATGAGCGGAGCCGAATGATGACTGAAAAACGAAAAGAAAAAATGCTCTCTGTGCTTCGCCGCCGTCAACCGGAATTGACAGTGGTAATGGAAGACATCCACGACCCGCATAACGTGAGTGCAATGCTTCGTTCTTCCGATGCGGTGGGAATCATGGAAGTTCAACTTCTTTACGCCGGTGAAAAATTTCCGAAGTTAGGAAGGAAAAGTTCTGCAAGCGCTAACAAATGGATTTCCCGACGACAGTTCAAAACCGTCGAAGAATGTTTTTCCAAACTCCATGCGGAAGGATTTGTTATTTACGCAACACATCTCGGGAAGAAATCGAAAATGCTGTACGAACTTGATTTGACGAAAAAGGTTGCGTTCGTGTTCGGGAACGAGCATCGCGGCGTTTCCAATGAAGCGGCAAAACTCTCCGATGAAAACTTTCTCATTCCTCAGGTTGGAATGATTGAAAGTCTCAATGTTTCTGTTGCCTGTGCGGTAACACTGTACGAAGCATTCCGTCAACGGTTGAAAGTGGGAATGTATGACTTGTCGCAACTCAGTGAAAAAGAACTTTTGCAAATGTTTGATGCGTGGTCAAGAAAGTGAACTGTCGGCATCATTTCCTTTCCATCGATAACTGCAAGATTCATGTAGAAGAAGTTGGTGAAGGGAAACCCTTGCTTCTCATTCATGGCTTGGGAGGTTCGCTGATGTGGCAAAGAGTTGTCGAACCGCTCTCCAAAAACTTCCGTGTGTTTGTCATTGATTTACCCGGCTTTGGTCAGTCGGAAGCGCCGATGCGACCGTTCTCCACAGAGAATTACGCAGAGTGTCTTGCTCAGGTTCTTGATTCATTTTCGATTATAAAAACAACCGTCGCGGGAATTTCGTACGGAGGGCAAATTAGTGCCACACTTGCTTCGCGTTATCCTGAACGTGTCGAGCGACTGGTACTTGTGTGCAGTACAGGGTTGGGAAAGATTCCGTTCCTCTTTTCCAATGATGCCGTGTGGAAAATCTTTTCGTTCATCGTGAAGCAAACGGTGTTGAAAAGCAAGACATTCCTTTGTTTGCTCGGAAGTCTTTCGTTCTATAAAGTTTCATCACGCCCATCAGATTTATGCAAGAACTATTTTCAACAACTCTCCCAATCAGGACACCAAGACGCGCTGCTCAATGGTGTTAAAAATTCTTTTTCCGGTGGAGAACCTTTCAAACAAACGCTTCAAAAAATTTCTGCACCAACACTAATCCTTTGGGGAGAGAATGACAAAACTGTTCCATCGAACCATGCCGAACTGTTGCATCGCTTGATACCAAACTCCTCTGTGGAAATGTTTTCGGAGTGTGCGCATTCTGTGCCGTTAGAGAAACCAAAGGAATTTTGTTATGAATTTCTTCAATAAAGAGTGTTTTATTCCAAATAATTTCCTTGCCTTTCCGATTATTAAGCATTATATTAAAATGTAATCAATAATTGCATAAATCATGCAAAATAGTATTCGATTTTAGATAATGGTATTAAAATGCTTATAGAATTTTCAGTCGAAAATTTCAGATCAATCAAGGAGAGGCAGACGTTTTCCATGCTTTCCGCTGGAAAAGTGAACGAACACCCTCAGAATGTTATTGATTGGGATGGGAAAATTAAACTGACAAAATCGGCAATTGTATATGGGAGGAACGCTTCGGGGAAATCGAATTTACTGAGAGCTTTGCAAACGCTACGATTGATCGTCACTACATCAAGTAATTTTAAATTAGGAGAAAATATTTCCATCTATGATCCTTTCAAACTAGATGATGTCTCAGGAAGAAATCCAACAAAATTTGAGATAGATTTTATCTCAAGAAATAATCTTCGATATCAATATGAGGTTTCTTATACTGAGAAGGAAATACTTTTTGAGTCACTATTTTATTATCCCAAAAAACAACGTACAAAATTATTTATTCGAAACGGAGGAAATCCTTTAGATTTTGGTGTTTCGCTTAAGGGGGATAAAAAAAATATTGAAAATCAACTTCTGAGTAATCAACTTTTCTTATCCAAAGGAGCAAACAGTAAGAATCAACAACTTTCAGATCCATATTTGTTTTTTCTAATGATTTTTAGTCAAGATGTTTTGATAGATCATTATCAAATTGATGTAGTGACTAACTTGATAATGATAGATAAGAAACGAACTTTTCAAACAAATCTAAATAACTTAGTAAAGTTTGCTGATACTAGTATTTCATCAGTTCGTTTAACTGAATTAACAGACGAAACTCTAAAATGGTATAAAAGTTTATCATATGATATCCAAAGACAACTTTTTTTCGGTACTAAATTTAAAGTAAATACAATTCATAAAGCATACTCTCAGAATAATGAAAACCAAGAAGTGGTTTTTGAATTATATGAAGAATCTGCAGGAACAATAAAATTACTAATGGTAGGTGGTATGATAGTTGCAGCATTGGAATATGGACTTCTTGTGATAATTGATGAGTTAGATAAAAGTTTACATCCTATGCTCACAAGAGTTCTTGTCAATCTTTTCCACAATCCTAAAACTAATCCCAAAAATGCACAACTTATTTTTGCTACGCATGATGTATCTCTGTTAGACAATGAACTTTTCCGGAGAGACCAAATTTGGTTCACCGAAAAAGAACAAGATGGAGCGACAAAGTTATATTCCTTATCTGACTTTAAGGGCGTAAGGAAAGAAACGCCTTATGATAAGTGGTACCTGAGCGGCAGGTTCGGAGCGATTCCCTCAATCAATGAATCAGAACTTCAATTAGAGCTTTGATATGGAACGGAGGTTTCGACAGCGTCAAAGTCAATTCAAGTCTTACTCGAAAAGGGTTTTAATCCTGTTTTTCAAGAAAGTTGCATGAAAAAGCAGGTTCTGAAGCGCATGCCTGAAGAAACGCAGAAAGTGCATGCCGCTGATTTTGAAAAGGAAAAGAAGAAACTGGAA
>JACPVN010000090.1 GCA_016191715.1 Ignavibacteriota bacterium
AACAGTGCAAGAAACACTCCAAGCACGACATGGAAAAACACATTCACCACAGTCCAGATGACCGTCTTCAAAAATATTCCGTAGAAGTTTGGCTGTGTTGGCTCGGTAAAGACTTTGATGTATTGCTGAAGCCCGACAAGATGCCAATCTTTAATGTGGCGTAAGTTCATACTCGAGAATGAGATTATCACGTTATAGATAAACGGATAGAACACGACACCTAGCAATAAAAGAAATGCAGGCGCAACGAAAACGAAGATAAAGAGTTTTGTACTTAATTTATACAATATAGTTGTCAGTTGACGGTTGTTAGTTAGTTGTCATTGGTCAATGGTCATTAGTAACTGAAGTTGCGCAACGGCGAAAAACTATCTGTGCAATAACCCCATCCTTTGGCGAAGCCATCCCTTAGGGACAGGATTGGGAAACAAACGCACAAGAAAACTTTGGCTTCAGCCCTGATTTCAGTGGCTAAAGCCACTTTGGGTGCGGAGATGCTTTTTCCCCCACGATAAATCGTGGGGTTATTACAGAAAATTTTCATTCTTGCGTATCTTCAGTTAGTAATTCATGTTGTACTAAGTACTTTGTACTCAACTACTTTTTTTTCTTTTAATTTTTCCTTTTGCATTGCTTATTCGTTCATCTCCGCTATCTTCCTCAACGCCATCTCCTGCATTTCTTTCGCGGCGACCTGTGGAGTTTTCACCCCACCAAGAACTGCCTGATAACTCGGACGCATCGCATCCCAGATTGCACGAAGTTCGGGAACAACGGGCATCGGTTTTCCAAACTCAATTTGTTTTTTCGAATTGATAAGAATATCATCGTTCTTGATAAACGGGTGTTCATAGAGTATAGTGCGTGTCGGCATGGTGTTGAGCGCTTTTGCAGTGACCAATTGATTCTCCGGTTCCATGATAAATTTCAGAAACTCAACAACAAGCGGAAGTTTTTCCTGAGAAACATTTACATTGACTGAGAATCCTTTGGGAGAAATCATTGGAGCGCACCACAAACCTGTTTTGGTAATTTTCAGTAATGGTGCAACTCCAATATCAAGTCCTGCTTTCTTGTAGCCCGACCACGACCAATCACCGTTAATAATCATCGCCGCTTTTCCATCTTTGAAAAGTGCATCGGCAACATTGTAATCAGATTCAGCAGGAATGACTTTGTACGTGTCGCGTAAATCTTTGATGAAATTCAAACCGTCAATATTCGCCTGTGTGTTGAGCGTCGGAACTCCCTGCTCATCCATCACCCATCCGCCAAAGCCGCTGAAGAACGGAATGTAGAAAAACGGCTCAGTGTAATTCCAGACCAACCCATATTGGTCGCTTCGACCGTCTCCATCCAAATCTTTTGTTTGCTCTTTTGCAATGGCGATAAATTCTTCATCCGTCTCAGGTGGTTTAGAAATCATTTTCTTGTTATACACAAGTGTGAGATGATTGCCAAGTTTATCCGCTATCTGGTAAAGATGACCTTTGAACCACGTGATTCCTTTTGGATTGAACGAATCAAGCCATCCCTTTTCAAATTGATTTTCTAACGGAACGATGATATCCATAACTTGAAAGGGACCAACTTGGTCAGCGGGTCCATAGACTAAGTCGGGACCCTGACCAGCGATTGCGGCAACGATAAATCCCGACCGTAGTTCTTCCGTTTCTTTGTAAATCGCTTCGACTTTGATTCCAGGATGTAACTGCATGAACCGTTGCATCTGCTCTTCAAGAATGATACGCTCATCAACGCGCATCTGATGCCAGATGAGAATGCGATTCGGTTCATCTTTTCTCGCACAGGAAACAAAGTACAAAGTACAAAGTACAAAGAGCAAGGAGCAAAGAGCAGTGAGCGGTGAGCGGTGAACCTTGCACAGTAGTCTCATGACCAATGACAAATGACTAATGACAGATTTCATCGAATGAATTTATGATACTTCTGATTATCGCATCAGCACAAGTTTCTTCACCTGCGAGCCGGCATCGGTAGAGAAACGATAGAAATACACTCCGCTTGGCATTCCGCTCGCATTCCAGTTTTTGTTATAAACTCCCGGATGCAATTCCTCGTTCACCAAAGTTGCGATCTCTTTTCCAAGAATATCATACACTTTAAGCGTGACAAAACTTTTAACTTTTAACTGATAATTTATAACCGTACTAGGGTTGAATGGGTTTGGGTAATTTTGAGCGAGCGAAAATTGTTCAGGAAGATCCATAATTCCGTCATCAACGCCGAGAGGAATTCCAAGATCTTCGTTACTTCTGTTTGAAAACACTCTGATTGAATAAGCCGAAAGTGGTACGCTTTCAATAGTCGCACTGTCTAAGAAGAAGGAACTTTGGTCAAAGACATCGTACCATGTACCTGCATGTAACCAAGGAACATTATTAACTGTTTTCAGACTGTTACTGAAATTGGCAATAATTTGAATCGCCGCACCTGTATCTGCATCATTGAATGCCCACACCAAAATTTTTTCTGTATTGTATTTGTATTGCTTGACCAACGTTCCTCTGAACAATGCAGGATTATACTTACGCTGTTGAATCAGCGTCTTGTAGTATTGGAA
>JACPVN010000264.1 GCA_016191715.1 Ignavibacteriota bacterium
GCCAAAGGGCCGGTTGCCGTTCGTGGACCCTTCAAGGAAATCAACGAGCGTCGTGTCGGTGTCTGACGCAATATCGTATTGGAACAAGACGCCCACACCATCCGAACCGCCAGTGAGGGTCATCCCGTATATCTTGCCGTTGGTTGCCTGGAGCAGTGGTCCATGGTGGGGAATGCTGCCGTTTGTTCCATTGAAGTCGAACTTCTTCGTGTAGGTCGACGGCAGGCCGAATTCCCAAAACACGCCGAGGCCGGAGGCTCCTCCCCCAACTGTCACCCCATAGAGTTTGCCGTTGGTCGCTTGCATCGGGGTACCACGGGGATCAGCGCCGTTTGTGTAATCGAAGTCGTACAACTTCGTGTAGCTGCTTGTCGCAGGGTCGTATTCGAAAATGACACCAGCCCCAGACGTACCGCCATTGCCCGTTGTCCCATAGAACTTACCGTTGGTTGCCTTCATCAAGGAATTCCACGGGTTGGCGCCGTTCGTCCCATCGAAATCTAACTTCTTCGTGTAAATCTCCGTCACAGGGTCGTACTCGAACAGTACGCCTACGTTACTGGAACCGCCTTCACTCGCTGTTCCATAGAGGTTGCCGTCGGCTGCCTGCGCGAGGGTACCGAAGGGGACAGCGCCGTCGCTTCCACCGAAGTCGAACTTCTTTGCATACGTGCTGGTCGCAGGGTCGTATTCGAACAAGACACCGAGGTCATTGGAACCGCCGAAGCGTGTCGTTCCATAGAGTTTGCCGTTGGACGCCTGGAAGAGGGAGCTCGAGGCATATCTGCCGTTCGTACTATCGAAATCGTGTTTCTTCGTATAGGTGTTTGTTACCGGGTCGTAACTGAAAATAACCCCGTGGCCATTAGTCCCACCTTCCGGTGTCAACCCGAAAAGATTGAGTTGAGAATATACATTCGAAGATGAAAATGCGAGCAGTATCGCAATAATGAGAATGAGTGTTTCTAGCCTCTTCTCCAGTAGAGTCACGCTGCGAAATGGATTTACCAGAGAAGCGAGACAAAGAAAAGTAGTAAAGTGAGACATAATAAATCTCCTTATGTTAATTGATGATTAGTTAATTGAGAGAACTTCTTATTCAATGGGCGAAGAAGTGTTTGAAAAAACTGACCTAATCTTTCGCAAATCGTCCTTTAGAAAAAATGCATGCGCACCGGCGTTCTTGGCTGCTGTGCGGTACAGTTCTGCACCGTAATTTGTCAGGATAACAACACGGGCATCGGGATATTTGCCTTTTAACTTCGCTGTTGCGGTAATACCGTTGAGCGGTTGCATCTGAATATCCATAATAATCCAATCGGGTTTGTGCAGTTCGTACAGCGCAACTATGTTCTGGGCATTATCGAACTCCAGAATGTGTTCAGCAATATTCCCGAGAACCGAACGAACGAGCTGGCGAATTTCTGCATTATCATCAACGATGAAGATTTTCATTGTCAAAAAAGAGTTCCAAAAAGTTACGGTACAATATATCATTTGGAAGGAACGCAGTAAATAGAGGAGAACGCACGACTTTCTATGCGTGAACTCACGACTCAGGAGAGATGAGGTGGTAGGTAAAAGGTAGAAGGTGGTGGGTGGAAGGTTTTTCCCAAAGGGGCGGCGGCGTTGTAAGTTTCAGGTTTATGCTTAGACAATATTTTTCCTGAAACTTGAAACAATGTTACAGCATCTCTTTATTCTCCAATGCAAATTTGAGGACGCTGTTTGTCCCTTGCACGCCAAGCTTTTTGCTGATGTTTACCCGATGATTCTCTACTGTCCGTTTGCTGATGAACATAATGTCGGCAATTTCTTGATTGGTTTTTAAGTCGGCTATGAAATAAAGAATACGACGCTCTGTTTCGGTGAGCTGCTGAAGCGGTGATTTGCCCGCCGCTTGCGCAATTATCTTTTTTCGTTTCAACAATACGGAAGTGAGTTCGGGACTAATGTAAAACTCATCTTCCGCTACGGTGTGAATTGCTTTCACCACTTCCCGCACAGCGGAATCTTTCAAGACGTAGCCACAGACACCGAGGTCAATAGCTTTCAGAAATGTTTTGTCGTCTTTTACCATCGTGAGCAGAATGATTTTCGTTTCTATTGGACGATTCGATACCTGCTCTGCAATTTGAAGTCCGGTGAGTTTTGGCATGTGAATATCGAGCAAAACAACATCTGGTTTACGTGAAAGAATTTGCTGTAATGCCGTTTCTCCGTCTTCCGCTTCATCAAGAATGTGAAAGGAAGATTCTTTTTCGATGATTTGCCGGAGTCCCGCTCGCACGATGGGATGGTCGTCGGCGATGATGAGCGTAATGGGATCGTTAGTCATTTTTGGTCGTCAGTTGAATTGGGACAGATAATTGCACTATCGTTCCTCCACTTTCTCGCTGTTGAATCGTTAAACTTCCTGAAAGCGCTTTTGCACGTTCTTTCATTCCCGAAAGTCCGAAACGTTCTTTTGGGGTATTCAAACCCTCAACGTTCATCCGGAATCCTCTTCCGTTATCTTGAACGTTGATGAGAACAGAATCCAACTCGCGCCGCACTTCTACGCCCGCTTCTGTAGCCTGTGAATGTTTAACGACGTTGTTGAGCGACTCTTGCACAATTCTATACACATTGATTTCATTTTCAGGAGTAACAAGCCCATCAATGTTTTCAATGTTCAATGAAAATCTGATGGTCGAGGATGTAGCGACGCTTTCCACTGCAGTTTCAATTGCCATCGTTAAGCCGAGTTGGTCGAGATTGCTAGGACGCAAGTTGTGAGATATACTGCGCACCTCCTCAATTGCCTGAGATGCAAATTGTGCGGCATCGTTGAGCTGCTGGACATCCATTGTTCCCTGTTCTACGGTATCAATTGCAAGCAACAATTTATTTTTCACGACCAACAAGTCCTGCCCCACACCATCGTGCAGTTCCGACGCGATACGTTTGCGTTCTAGTTCCTGTCGTTCTATCAACTTGCGGGAAAACTCTTCTTGCTGTTGTTGTTCCCGTTGCAATTGCTTGACACGGCGGAAGGAAATCGTTGGTCCCGCTGTGAGAAACAACAGAATGCCAATTCCGCGAAACCACCATGTCATCCAGAATGGCGGAAGAATAATTATTTCCATTGATGCGCCTTGTTCATTCCAGACGCCGTCGCTGTTTGATGCTTTCACACGAAATGTGTATTCACCCGGAGCGATGTTCGTATAGGTAGCCGAACGCAGCGTTCCTGCATAATTCCAGTGTTCATCAAACCCATTTAACATATACGCATATTGATTTTTTTGTGAAGTTGAAAAATCTAGAGCAGAAAATTCCAACGTGAACATGTTTTGAGAATAATCGAGAACGATGGATTTTGTTTCTCCGATTGATTGCTTGAGCGGTGAATTGGCATCATGATACGAAACGCTTCTATTCGACAGCTTGAAATCGGTGAATTCGATTTTTGGTGGAATAGGATTATCGCTTATCTCTTCTGGATAAAAATGATTGTAGCCATTGACGCCGCCAAAAAATATCTCACCGGATTTCGTTTTGAAATATTCTTTTCTGTTGAACTCATTACTCTGTAATCCATCACTGACATCATACGTCCGAATCGAACCTGAACTTGGATTTCCGCCAAAGGCGGATCCCTGCCCGTCGGCAGACACGGCGCCTCTGGTGGAATATTTACACAAACCTTTGTTCGTGCTCATCCAGAGGTTTCCCATCGTATCTGAAAGAACTCCGTACACGACATTGTTTGGCAAACCGTTCTTTTCTGTAAAGTGTGTTAATTCACCAGACAATTTATCGAACCTGTTTAGTCCTCCTCCGTCTGTCCCAATCCACAACACATTATCATCGCCATTCGGGTCTTCACAA
>JACPVN010000265.1 GCA_016191715.1 Ignavibacteriota bacterium
AGAGTTTGATGTTCTGATTATTGGCGGAGGCCCGGGCGGTTATGTTGCCGCTATTCGAGCGGCTCAACTTGGATTCAAAACAGCCGTTGTCGAACGGGATAAACTTGGTGGCGTCTGCCTGAATTGGGGTTGTATTCCAACAAAAGCGTTGCTTAAAAATGCTGACATATACAATCAAATCAAACATGCCGAAGAATGGGGAATCAGCTACAAAGATTTATCGTTTGATTTCGGGAAGATTATAAAACGAAGTCGCGATGTAGCTTTGAAGAATTCAAAGGGGGTAGAATATCTTTTCAAGAAGAATAAGATTGAACATATTTCCGGTTTTGGTTTTATTACCGGAAAAGGAAAAGTTGAAGTGCGGAAAGAGGGAAAAGCAGTCGAAGAAATTTCCGCGAAGCATATCATTATCGCAACGGGCGCGCGTCCGCGAAGTATTCCCGGCGTAACGATTGACGGAAAGAAAGTTATCTCAAGTACAGAAGCGATGCTTCTTCAGGAAGTTCCGAAAAGTTTGATAGTTATCGGCGCGGGTGCGATTGGTGTCGAGTTTGGTTATCTCTATAATTCGTTTGGAACAAGAATAACGATTGTGGAGATGTTGCCGAATATTCTTCCCATCGAAGATAAAGAATTGACGAAATTGCTTGCAAGTAATTTCAAGAAGCAGGGAATTGAAATTCTCACAGAAACGAAAGTTGACAGCCTTAAGGTTGGAAATGATGTCAATGTAACTATTCAAACGAAAGACACAAAGAGAGAGTTGAAAGCGGATATTGCTTTGATGGCAATCGGTGTGCAGGGAAATGTTGAGAATATGGGACTTGAATCGCTCGGCGTGAAAGTTGAAAAGAGTTGGATTCAAGTTGATGATTTCGGTCGGACGAATGTTGATGGTGTTTATGCAATCGGTGATGTTGCCGGCGCGCCGTGGCTTGCACATGTTGCTTCACGTGAAGGAATTGTTTGCATCGAAGCTATTGCCGGAAAGAATCCTCAGCCGATAGATTGGGATAATATTCCCGGTTGCACATATTGTCAACCGCAAGTTGCAAGTCTCGGTTTGACGGAAGAAAAAGCGCTTGCTGAAGGTTATCAATTAAAAGTCGGAAGATTTCCATTTACTGCAAGTGGTAAAGCGCGGGCAATTGGAGAGACTGATGGTTTAGTCAAATTGATTTTTGATGCAAAGTATGGTGAACTCCTTGGCGCACACATCCTCGGTGCAGAAGCAACAGAGATGATTGCTGAACTTGGTGTTGCAAAATCTCTCGAAGCAATTTCCGGGACGATTGCCGGAACGATTCACGCTCATCCAACCCTTTCTGAAGCAATTATGGAAGCGGCGGAAGATGCGTATGGACATGCGATTCATATTTGACAGTAGATTGTGGAGATTAAAAATATACATGATTGTATTAAGCAAGGTCTCTTTTTTAAAATACATGCTACAGAAGTTATGAATGAAAGAGACATTGAAATATCTGAAATAAAGGAAGCATTAATATCAGGTGAAATTATTGAAGAGTATCCAGATGATAAGTATGGTCCAACATGTTTAATCTTCGGATTAACAAAACAACTCCGTCCGCTACACATCTTGGTTACTTACACAATTCCGTTGTGGGTAATAACAACGTATGAACCCGATGAACAACTATGGATTAACTATAAAGTGAGAAAAAAATGACTTGTAAGGTATGTATGAATGAAATGCTGAGGCAACAGGGGGATACTGAATTTCATCACAATGGAAATCTTGTCGTTTTGAAGAATGTAGATTTCTTTCAATGTAATGTTTGCGGTGAACGAGTGTTCTCAGAAGAAAGCACGTCCAAGATATTATCTCGTTTGAAAACATCACGTGTGACAGATTTTATTATGGTTCCTGTTTACGCCTGATGAAAACAATTTCTTCGGTTGATTTCGGAATAACTTATTATAAAGAAACATGGGATTTACAGAAACAACTGTTTGACCTTCGAGCAAAGAATGAAATCGAAGATGTTTTGCTTTTGACTGAACATTATCACGTTTATACACTTGGCAAATCAAGCGACGCTAATCATTTACTTGCAAAGAGCGAAGAACTCAGAGCAAACAATATTGATGTGTTCGAGATTGACCGTGGTGGTGATGTAACGTATCATGGTCCCGGTCAGATTGTCGGTTACCCGATTCTTGATTTGAATAATTACTACAATGATATTCATCGTTACCTCAGAGAACTTGAAGAAGTAATCGTTCGTACACTTTTAGATTTTGGAATTCAAGCATCACGAGACGAGAAATACACGGGCGTTTGGGTTGGCAACAATAAGATTGCTGCCATCGGTGTAAAGGTAAGTCGTTGGGTAACGATGCACGGCTTTGCTTTGAATGTGAATACCGATTTGTCGCACTTCGACAGAATTATTCCGTGCGGAATATTTCACAAAGGAGTTACTTCGATGGAGCGATTGCTTGGGGTAACAGTTCCAATGAAAGATGTTGCTGACAAGATTGTTCGACATTTTGAAAATGTGTTTAATGTAAGTGTGGAAGAAATAAACAGGGAAAATTTGTTTGAAAAAGTAAATCAGAAAAGTGTTCTTCAAGAAAGTCCTTGATGTCATCAATTATTACAAAAGAAATTTCAAAGAAAAAGAAAAGTAACGGACAAGCAGAGGTCGTGCCTTCGGCACAACCGAAACCTTTGCTTTCGAACGAGCGATTGATTGAGGCATACCGGACGATGTTCACCGCACGAAAGACTGATGACAAAATCCTCGTCCTGCTTCGTCAAGGAAAAATCTTTTTTCATATCGGCGGTTCGGGTCATGAAGCCGCGCAGGTTGCAACTGCATTCGCGATGAAGCCCGGCTACGATTGGGCGTATCCTTATTATCGTGATATGGCTTTTTCGTTGGGATTCGGTTACACAGTTGAAGAAGTAATGCTTGAAGCAATGCATCGGGCGAATGGTCCGAGCAGTGCCGGTTTTGCCATGCCGTTTCATTGGGGACAAAAGA
>JACPVN010000112.1 GCA_016191715.1 Ignavibacteriota bacterium
AGGAAATGTTTCAGTTCTTGAGGTTGCACGAAGACTTAAAGTTGCGCTTGATGTTGAATCAACCACCAAGAAATTTTATCGTGAGTATGATGAACTACGAATTCAGTTTGTAGAGTTAATCGAAGGAATTGAAGATGAGCGAAAGCGTAAATGGTACGCTTCGGTTTTATTGAACCGTCTCATGTTTATTTATTTCCTGCAAAAGAAATTCTTTCTCGATAACGGTAACGACCGTTACTTACAACAAAAGTTGGAAGAGAGTAAACACCGCGGGGAAAATCTTTTCTATTCCTTTTTTCTCCAAAAACTCTTCTTTGAAGGATTTGCAAAGCCAATGGTTGATGATGAAACCCGATTGGTGATTGGCAATATCAAATATCTCAACGGCGGATTATTTATTGAACATCAGATTGAAGAAGAGTACAAAGGAAAAATTCGTGTTCCCGATAACGCCTTCGGGAATCTGTTCACATTATTTGAACGGTATTCATGGCATCTCGATGACACGCCCGGAGGAAATGACAATGAAATCAACCCCGATGTCTTGGGCTACATCTTTGAAAAGTACATCAACCAAAAAGAGTTTGGCGCATATTATACACGACCGGAAATTACGGAATACCTCTGCGACCGTACAATCTCAAAACTCATTCTCGAAAAAGTCAATGCGAAAAACATCGCCGGAGTGAAGAAGGAATATGTTTCACTTTCGGAAATGTTGTTGGATTTACGCGCGCCTCTGTGCAAGTTTCTCCTGCTCGAAGTTCTGCCAAACCTTAGCCTGCTTGACCCTGCTTGCGGTTCGGGAGCGTTTCTTGTCTCGGCAATGAAATCTCTCATTAACATTTACTCCGCTATCATCGGCAGGATTGAATTCCTCAGCGACCAATTTCTCTCGACATGGTTGAGAAAGATTAAGCATGAACATCCTTCGATTGCTTACTACATCAAGAAAAGCATCATTACCGATAACCTGTTTGGTGTGGATATTATGGAAGAGGCAACCGAAATTGCAAAACTCCGGCTCTTCCTTGCTCTCGTTGCCGCGGCGCGTATCGCTGATGAACTTGAACCGCTTCCCAATATTGACTTCAACATTCTTGCGGGAAATTCTCTTATCGGGTTGATGCACGTAAATGAGCAACAGTTCGACCAACGACAGGCGCAGGGAAATCTCTTTCGGAAATCGTACCGTGAAATCCTCGACGAGAAGAACCGGCTTATTGATACCTACCGGCACGCGGCAAGTCTCAGCGTTGAAGATTTGCGCGACCAACGAGACACCATCGAGCAAAAGAAGAAGGAAAGCATCGCGACGCTGAACGAAATACTCCTCGATGAATTCGGGAAAACTCTCGGCATCAAATATGAAGAAGCAACATGGGACGAAGATGAACAGGAAGAAGGAAAACCGAAAAAGCGTTCCTTAATGATGAACGATATAGAAACTCTCCGACCGTTCCATTGGGGTTTTGAATTTGACCGAGTGCTTCACAAGAACGGCGGCTTCGATGCTATTATTACCAACCCGCCGTGGGAAATTTTTAAGCCGCAGGCGAAAGAGTTTTTCATGGAACACAGCACGTTGGTCTCCAAAAAGAAAATGGATATCAAATCATTTGAAAAGGAAATGACGAAACTGTTGGACGATGAAGAGATTCGGAAAGCATGGTTTGCATACCAAAATCAATTCCCTCACGTCAGCGCGTATTTCCGTTCGTCAAGTCAATTCGCAAATCAAATCTCCATCGTGAACGGGAAGAAAGCCGGAAGCGACATTAATCTCTACAAACTCTTTGTAGAGCAATGCCACAATTTATTGAAAGATGGAGGTACGTGTGGCATCGTCATACCAAGCGGTATTTATACCGACCTTGGCACGAAACAATTGCGGGAAATGCTTTTTAACAAATCAGAAATTACAGGATTATTTTGTTTTGAAAACAGAAAAGGAATTTTTGAGAATGTTGATAGCAGATTTAAGTTTGTCGTTCTGACTTTTGAGAAAGGAAGAACCACAGAAAGTTTTCCTGCCGCTTTTATGCGGCACAACGTGGAGGAACTTGACCGCTTCCCGAACGAAGACAATCTTCACATCAATGTCGGGCTTGTGAGGAAGTTGTCACCCGATTCTGTTTCTGTAATGGAGTTCAAAAACGAGTTGGATGTTCAGATTGCTGAGAAGATGTTAAAATTTCCGTTGCTTGGGGAGGATGTTGAGGGAAAGTGGAAACTCAAGTTGACGAGAGAATTAGACATGACTAACGATAGTCATCTTTTCAAGAGTCAGCCGGCAAAAGCGCGGTTACCGTTGTATGAGGGGAAAATGATTTGGCAATTCAACCATGAATATGATAAGCCAAGATATTGGGTTAATGAAAATGAATGTAGGAAGACGTTACTCTCTCCAAGAATTAAAAGAATCAACAATCTGTTTGAAGAGAATCGTTTGTTAAAAGATATTGGTGAGGAGAACATCAAACTTGATTATCAATGCTTCAGACTAAGTTTTAGAGATGTTGCAGCAAGTACAAATGAACGTGCGATGATATGTACTGTGCTACCCAAAAATGTCTTTGCGGGAAATACATTGAATTTGCAACGACCAATTGAAGATATCATCGTTGAAGGTGAATGGAATCAAATTGAAACATTATCACAAGATGAAATGCTATTCGTTGCAGGTATGTTTAATTCCTTTGTTATTGATTGGTTAATGCGAATGAAAATGACTTCGCATCTTAATCAATTCTTAGTTTACCAACTTCCCGTTCCCCGTCTTATGGCAGGCGAGAAATACTTTGATGCAATTGTAAAGCGAGCGGCAAAACTCATTTGCACCACACCGGAGTTCGATGAATTAGCGAAGGAAGTCGGGTTAGAGAATCACAAAAACGGAGTAACCAATGAAGAAGAACGAGCAAAACTCCGCGCCGAGTTGGATGGAATGATTGCTCATTTGTACGGATTAACCGAGGAGGAATTTGCGTATATCCTTACCACGTTTCCCATCGTCTCCCAAAGCGTGAAAGATGCGGCGTTGGAGGAGTATGGGAAGTACGGGATATAACATTACATACCGGATGGGGAAACATGCGGGTGAGGAGGAGGAATGATAAGAGGTGTTTCTTGAATTATGAAGAAGATATTTTTATATTGGAACCGCGCATGAAGAACCTTCTAAAACAACTGAGAGAACATGCTCTCACAATTCATATCGTGCCTGAGGATGCATTGGAAAAAATTACATCATTGGAAATGATGATAACTGTGTTTAGAGATCTTCGCGAATCTTTTCTTCATTTTGTTGAGGTTGAATATTTGAGAAACGAAGCGTATCGAAAAGCCTCTGAACGCAATCCAAAAATATTGGAAGACTTCAAACAAGGTTTTGAACTGTACATTGTGGACATGAAGTTCGGAAGTTTAGAAGCCTCTCTCGCTCCGAATCTCGTTGAATTAGACAACCCACTCTTCCGTGATGAAATCCTTGATTGGAAGAAGGAAAAATTCACACAATACAAACACGATGTATTCTTTGGGAACTATCAAGAGAATGCCTTTGTCCAATCCATCATGGAAAAATACACGCCTGAGGAACGTAATAAAATCTACAAGCCAATTTTTAAAATATTAAGCGGAAAATATAAGATTGATGCGTTTGATGCAACAACTCATAAGCGAAATGTGCTTGTGCCTCCGGATGAACTTCGACGCTTACAACTTGTACCACCGATTACACAGCAACCAAAGAAAATTGAAAAGAATGTCATAGGGTATTTCAAACTACTTACCGACGGGACAACTATCGAATTGAAAAAGTCGAGAATAAAGGAGGTGTATGATGTAGAAGTATTAGAACATGATACCTATCCGTTCAAGCCTGATACACTTCATTTCGGAAACCAAACTTATGTTCTGAATAATAAATTGGTATGCGAAGTTGGTTACGAAGACGGAATGTATTTTATAACGAGTGGTGATTTCGAAATTTCAGTTTGGGGTACAACAAGAGAGGGAGTTGAAGAGGCATTTGCCTTTACTTTTTCTTCTCTCTATCAGAACTATTGCTGTGAAGATGATGTTAATCTTTCTCCAAAGGCGAAGGTAATCAAACAAAAACTTTCTGAATTGATTAAGAGTTACTATGAAAGTTAGAAAAACAAAGGATATCATACGAGTATTGAAACAGAAAGGATTTGAACAATTCCCGGAAAAACAGCATCACCATTTTTTTTACTTAGTGATAAACGGAAAGAAACAACATATCCACACATATTTTAGTCACGGATTGAATGAATATGGGGAGAAACTTATGTCAATCGTCAAGAAACAATTACGCTTTAGAGAAACATCAACCGCCGAGGGGTTTTTCGATTGCCCGATTTCAGGAGAGGATTATATTGAAATGCTTAGAGAAAACGGGGAGGTCTGATTTTCGAGAAATTCATGTTCTTGATTTTTCCTTTCTTGATTTTTTTGAGTCCAATAGTCGAATATTTGTTTTGAAATAAGGATAAAAAAATCTCAAAAATAATGCCACCAATTGTATCACGCAACCTCTATTTATAAACAAGTAACTATTAAATAATAGTTTTCAAGGATTAGCAATGGAGCCCAATAAATGGTTCACCAAACAACTTGATGCATACCGAAATGATGTCGAGTATCAAACAGAATTAATTCAAATC
Organism: Ignavibacteriota bacterium; assembly: GCA_016191715.1. Taxonomy (GTDB): domain Bacteria; phylum Bacteroidota; class Ignavibacteria; order UBA10030; family SZUA-254; genus FW602-bin19. The sequence continues at coordinate 4,692 of JACPVN010000112.1, forward strand.
GAAATCATGGAACAAATCGTCGCTGCTATGAAGCAGAAGAATATCTCAAGAACGAAGATTTCAAAAAAACTTGGGCGTTCGACTGCGCACAAAACAAAATTATTACATGAAAAAAGTAATGGTTGAGTTATCGGATGAACTTTTTTGGAAAACCTCTCAAGGAAATCAAGTGAGTGGAGAAAGTGAAAATACAGGAATAATCTATGAACATTGATGACGATAATCTACTCGACAATCTCTCAAACGAAATGTCCGATGAGGAACGAGACCTTCGGTTGAGAAATCAATTAAAAAAGATTGAACTGACTGCGAAGTACGATGCACACTTCATGGAAGGTGAATCGAAAGTTCCGGCATCCGTTGAACAGCAATGGCTAAGCAATATCGAAGCGTTTGAGAGACAAGCACAAAATCCAAAGCGAACAACCGTCAAGGCATTTGCCGGAAATCCATCCTGCAAACTATTATCGGAAATTTCGGAGAAGAATCTCGAAGAGGAAGTGGAGCGACTGCTGAATCTTCTCGCAACGAAAAATATTGTTGTGGACTTCCTGTGCGATGTTCCGGCGGCAGATGCATACCGGTTTCTGACAGAAGAATTACTTGAAGTGGAAATAGATGACATCCAGATCGAAGGGATGAATCATCATTTCATCTACGAAGAATTTCATCCGAACGATGAGTATGATGCGAAACAGTGTGCAGAAGATTTTCTCTCAAGTCTCTTTTGGTTAGAATCGGAAATGTTCAGCCATCGCCTTGCGCGAAACGGATTACTTGATTCACGGAACCAACCGGTAACAAAAGAAGAAATGCTCAAAACTATTTCAGATTTCCGTGCTTCATTTATTTCTTTTGAACGTCCTCAATTGCAAATCGTTTCTTGTGTCGTAGAAGGAGACAATGCAGTTGTGAACATTCAAACAGAATGGAGCGGACTTGTGAATGAACAATCACCGCCCGTCAGAAAATTCGGTATCAGTACGCTTCGACTCGTGCGATGCGAGTATGGTGGTTTTGATATTATTCAAGCGCTTGTTCCGGGATGGAATTGTGAATAAGTAAAACAATGAAAATGATCCTCTCCGGCTGCACCGGTTTCATCGGTTCCGCTCTCACACAACGATTGTTAGATGATGGACACACCGTCATTCTTCTGACACGAAAACAATTTGTAGGTCGAGATTCATCTCGACCAAGAAACGAAATGGGCGAACTGAAGTTCGCCCTACATACTATTTATTGGGATGGGAAAACTATTGGTGATTGGTCGAAACATATAGATGGCGCAGACGCAGTCATCAATCTCGCAGGAGAATTGATTGCAGGGAAACGATGGAGTGTTGAACAGAAGAAAAGAATTCTCGAAAGCAGAATCAACTCAACACGAGCGTTGGTACAAGCGATGAAGGAAGCAAAGGAAAAACCGAAAGTATTTATCAGCGCTTCGGCTGTTGGTTATTATGGAAGCGTCGAAGAAGGAGATGTAACTGAAACACATCCTAAGGGTGAAGGATTTCTTGCTGATGTGTGCGCTCAGTGGGAAACAGAATCGCACGATGCGATGAAGTTCGGAGTTCGTGTTGTCAATCCACGATTGGGTGTTGTGCTTGGAAACAATGGAGGAGCGTTACCAAAATTATTACTGCCGTTCAAGTTTGGATTTGGTGGTTGGCTTGGAAACGGAAGACAATGGTTCCCGTGGATTCATCGGGATGATGTAATCAACGCAATCGTGTTCGTGCTTGTGAGTGAGCAAGTGAATGGAGCAGTGAATTTCGTCGCGCCTGAATTAGTCAACTTGAAAGATTTCTGTCATGTCTTAGGTGAGGTGATTGGACGACCATCGTGGATGCCTGTGCCTACTTTCGTCTTGAGGGTAGCGCTCGGTGAAATGTCGGAGATGTTGTTAACCGGACAGAATGTTGTTCCCCACAAGTTTCAAGTCTTAGATTTCAAGTTTCGGTATCCGTCTTTGCATGAAGCGTTAGTTGCAATACTAAGTTCGCGCAAGCATAGGTAGTCTTTGGTTTCTCATCCATGAAGTGGTTACGGATTACCGGTTGTGGCGTTCTGAATCTTGAATCATGAAACCTGAAACCTGATACAATACAAACTATTCACTACTCACGATTTACTACTCACCAAATCCCGCTTTGGTACTTTCACGATTTTTGGTTATACTTATCGCTCGAATTTAGCAAATTCAAAGGATTTCCAACCAAATTCCCGATTTTAATAATGAAAGGATTTATTCGAATGAACATCAAACATTATCTCATATTCATCGGCTTACTCGGTACGTTGCTCATTATTGGATGCGGCGAGAAAGAAGACCCGGTCGTTCTTGAAATAGGAGCGAAGAAAATCGGGTTGGGTGAGTATGAGAACTTCTTTGCAAAAAATACCGGCGGCTGGGACGCAGCAAAGAAAAGTCTGCTGGAAGATCGCGAAAAGTTTTTAGACTTGCTGACCAATTACAAATTAAAACTCCTCGATGCCTACGATCGCGGGTTCGATAAAGACCCGGAGATACAGGCAGAGTTGAAAGAGTACCGTTCAAGTTTGGCGGCTTCATATCTTGTCGAGCGCGAAGTAACAGAACGAGGCGTCAGGAACATGTATGACCGCCGGAAAGAAGAAATCCGCGCTCAGCACATTCTTCTTTCGATGAAACCAACAGCAACGCCTGAAGAAACGTTGGCATTGTATAACAAGGCAAAAGAGATCATCGCACAACTGCAGGGCGGTGCGCCGTTCGATACGCTTGTCATGCAATACTCCGAAGACCAGACAGCAAAACAAAACTTTGGAGATGTGTATTATTTCACGGCGGGACAACTTGCGTCATCATTTGAGGCGTCAACTTACTCAATGAAGAAAGGACAAATGACGCAGACTCCTGTACGCAGTTCTTCCGGTTACCACATCATAAAAGTGTTAGACAGAAAACAAACTCCGTATCAAATCAAAGTACGGCATATCATGGCGCGATTTACCAATGCGAATGACTCGACGGACACAACAAATGCACTCGCGCGAGTTAAAGGATTGCAGGATAGTTTGAAGAACGGCTGGAAGTTTGCCGACCTCGCGGTGAAACTTTCAGAAGATGCAGGAAGCGCGCCCGAAGGCGGAGACCTCGGTTGGTTCGAGCGTCGTCGCTGGGTTCAGCCGTTCGATGAAGCGGCGTTCACACTGAAAGCAGGTCAGACATCCGGCGTTGTAAAAACTCCGTTTGGGTTTCATCTAATTCATTGCGACAGCGTGAAAGAACTCCCGCCGTTTGCAGAAATCAAAGAGGAATTTAAAAAGCGGTATCAGCAATATCGCTTCAATGAAGAGTATGAACAGTACATTCAGGGATTGAAGACGAAGTACAACTACACATTCAACGAAGAGACGTTCCAATCATTCTTCTCTGCTCTTGATTCAAACCAGAGTGTTGATGACAGCGGCTGGTCGGAAGCAGTGCCAAAAGAAGTGTTAGCAAAATCATTGTTCACACTCGATAATAAACAAGTCATCGTAGATACCATCGTCAGCATGTTTAACCGCAAAATGGAATTCCGCAGTACGATGTTGCGCCCGGCAGAATTACGACAGAAGATTGGTCACTTGGTTGAAGGATTTGTGCTGGATGAAAAATCAACCGGACTTGAAGCAGCGCACCCCGAATTTGCCTCGTTGATGAAAGAGTACGAGGATGGAATCATTCTCTTCAAAGCAGAACAGCAGGAAGTCTGGAACAAAGTTTCCGTGAATGATTCTGCATTGAAAGATTATTATTCAAAGAATAAAGAACGGTTTAAATTTCCCAACCGTGTTTCATACAGTGAAATAGAGGTTGAGTCTGATACGCTTGCGCTCATGTTGTACGATTCACTCACCAAAGGGGCTGACTTCGGAGAACTCGCGGAACGCCACAATAACGACCCGGAACTGAAAGCCAAGAAAGGCGCCCACGAAATGGAACCGGTTACGCAGGATGATTTCACAAAGTTGGCTGACTCGATGCAGGTCGGTGAAATTTCCGAACCGATTGAATTGATGATGGGCGGATTTATTATCATGAAAGTGACAAAGAAAGAAGCGGAACGAATCAAGACGTATGAAGAAGCAGGCGCAGAACTTTCTAACACGTTTCAGGAATATGAATCGAAGCGCCTGGAAAAAATTTGGTTAGACCGCATTAAAGAACGGTACCCTGTAAAACAATTCAAAGAACAATTAGGTAAAGCATTTTCGTCTGCACCGCCGAATTCATGAAACGGCTTTTTCTCGTCATTGCAATTGCTTTTGCAGGATGTGAACAGCGACAGGAACAAAAAACGATTCTCGCTCGTGTTGGAAATGCCGAGTTAACGCTTGAAGAAGCACGCTCGGCATTAGATACTGCGTCCGTCTCATTTGAATATCAATTACGATTGTACGTTACTACATGGATACGAACCGAGATGTTGTATCAGGAAGCAATTCGACGGGGCGTGGAACATACTTCAGCGTTTCAAGAACAACTCAACAACGCACGAAAACAACTTGCTGTTCAGCAACTTCTTGAACAGGTAACGCCCGAAGATACGACAGGAATTCCGGCGAGTGAGTTCGAACAATATTTTTCACGGCATGCAGACGAGTTTATCGTCCGGGAAGACGGAATGAAACTGAACATCATCGGATTTTCGACACGGGAACGAGCAAGCGCTGTTGCCGGTCAACTTGCACGAGGTTCTTCATGGAACAAAACGTTCGAGAAATTGATGAATGATTCCGCCGCCGCTTCGGAAATCACGACGGTGTTTTCAAACCATTACTTCACACAACGTTCGATGTTGTTTCCTGAACTCTGGAAAGTAGCACAAACGCTTGGCATGAACGATGTTTCGTTTCCGGTGAGAACGCCTTCCGGATACGTTATCATTCAGTTACTATCAACCATTAAAAAAGGTTCAACACCTCAGTACGAACTTGTGCAGGATGAAGTCCGCGCCCGGTACCTTCGGGAGAAACAACAACTGCAAATAGATTCACTCATTGGAACTTTGCGCACACGAACGACTGTTGAAATGCTGCTGCCGACCGTGCAGAAATCCGATACAATGCAAAATGAAATTCATGATTAAACAATACCTGCTTCCGTTCTGCTGTTCACTGATGATGATGTCTCCGCTTCTCACAGCACAACAAGAAGTTCTCGACCGTGTAGTCGCGGTGGTTGGCAAAGAAACCGTTCTCCTTTCTGAAATGAAAGCGGAACTTGAGTTCTACGCATTCAATTTGCAAACCGACCCGAACACACCCGGGCTTGCAGAAAAAACCCTCGATGCTCTCGTTGACCAAAAGTTGATTCTCGCCAAAGCACAGGATGATACAACGCTCTTCGTTACGGAAGATGAAGTTGACCGCTCGCTCGAAGGAATGATTGCACAGCGCTCGCAACAGGCAGGAAGTGAACGGCGTCTCGAAGAAATGTACGGCATGACCATCGGGAGAATGAGACGTGAGTGGCGGGACGAAATGCGGAAATATATTCTCGCGGAAAAATTATCGAAAAAGAAAACGAGTGAAGTGCAATGCTCGCGCAGAGAAGTGGAGGAATTTTTCGCACTCTACAAAGACAGTCTTCCTCTTGTCAAAGAAGAGTTGGAACTCTATCATATTTTCAAAGTGCCGGTCATCAGCGATGCCGTGCGGAAAACTGTTATGACGCAAGCACAAGCAATTCTGGATTCTGTCAAAACAGGAGGCAACTTTGCAACGTATGCGAAGGAGTTTTCCATTGATGCCGGCTCCGGTGTGAACGGAGGAGATTTGGGCTGGGTTCGTCGAGGAGAGTTTGTAAAAGAGTTTGAAGAAGCCGCGTTCGCTCTCAAAGACAGTCAGTTTGCAGATTTGATCGAAACGAAATTTGGTGTTCACATCATTCAATTGCTGGAACGACGCGGCGAAGCGATTCATACGCGCCATATTTTATTCAGGATGGAACGTGATAGTTCCTCCATCAACGAAACAATCAATTTCCTTTCCTCGTTGAAGGACAGCGTGAAGAACGGAACGAGTTTCTCAGAACTTGCAAAGCGATATTCCGAAGACAAGGAGTCGGCATTGCTTGGCGGTCTCATCGGCGCGTACCCGATTGACCAATTCGACGATGCAGTCATTGTTGCAATCTCTGATTTGAAAGAAGGAGACATCAGCGAACCGTATGTTGTGGCAGATGGAAACACGAAAGGTTACCACATTGTCTGGTTGAAGAAACGCGTTCCCGAACACAAGATAAATCTTGCAGACGATTGGAAACGCGTTGAACAACTTGCGGTCGGATACAAGGGAAACAAAGTCTATCGCGAATGGCTGAAGCAACTGCGCGAAGAAATTTATTGGGAAACGCGGTTGTAAATATCCTTGATTGTCATTCCTGCGAAAGCAGGAATCCAATGAATCATGTACTAGGCAGAACCACGAATGGATACCTGCTTTCGCAGGTATGACACAACACGAATATACATTCATGATTTTTAGGGAAACCATGACAGAACAAACACAACAAATAAACGATGTCGAAGCAGTTGCTTCTTTAAAGAACAACTTCGATGCGATGAAAAAAGAAATCGGCAAAGTTATCGTCGGACAGGAAACGATTGTTGAGCATCTGCTCATCGCGATGCTTGCACGCGGACATTGCCTGCTCGTCGGTGTGCCGGGACTTGCAAAGACATTGCTCATTAAAACACTCGCACAGGTGTTAGATTTACAATTCAGCAGAATTCAATTCACACCCGACCTGATGCCAAGCGATATCACAGGAACGGAAATCATCGAAGACGACCGCGCAACCGGAAGCAAAGCATTCAAGTTTATCAAGGGTCCGATTTTCGGGAACATTGTTCTTGCGGATGAAATCAACCGAACACCTCCGAAGACTCAAGCCGCTCTTCTTGAAGCGATGCAGGAACATCACGTTACCGCCGCGGGACAAACGTATCGCCTCTCTGAACCGTTTTTTGTTCTTGCTACGCAAAATCCTATCGAGCAGGAAGGAACGTATCCTCTTCCTGAAGCGCAACTCGACCGTTTCATGTTCAATCTCTGGCTCGATTATCCCTCGCACAAGGAAGAGTTGGAAATTGTCAAATCAACTACGAGCATGTACGTGCCGACATTGAAGCATGTTCTGAGCGGGAAAGAAATTGTGTTGTATCAGGATTTGGTGCGGCGCGTTCCGGTTGCAGACCATGTGATTGAATATGCAGTCGGACTTGTCGCGAAGACACGAACTACATCACCGATTGTTCCCCAATTTATCAAGGATTGGTTGAGTTGGGGCGCGGGTCCCCGTGCTTCTCAATATTTGATTCTCGGAGCGAAGACGCGTGCAATTCTGCAAGGTCGTCACTCGCCCGACATTGAAGACGTGCGTGCAATTGCAATTCCCGTTCTCCGCCACCGAATCGTTCCAAATTTCAACGCGGAAGCCGACGGCGTCACGGCAATTCAAATCGTCGAGAAACTTCTCTCCGCAGACTAATCAAAAATATGTCACGCGCTGTTTTGACAGCATGGAGTCTCGCTTTCTTATTGATAGCGGGTTCGCTCCATCATCTTTCTGCTCAATCATCAAAAAAGTATTGGGTCTGGTTCACTGACAAGGGAAACGGAATTCCTGCGTCAGGTAAACTTAGCAGGAACTTGACAGCGTATCAAACAGCATTAGAAATTCTCTCAACGAAAGCATTGCAACGTCGTGCGAAAGTCCTACCGCAAGAATCACTCATTGATGCGGCTGATGTTCCTCTATTCCAATTCTACATCAAACAAATTGAACAGGCAGGCGGTGTGTTGCATCAACAAAGCCGATGGTTTAATGCGGCAAGTTTTTCGTTGACATCAAACAACATCGAAGCAGTTTCTCAATTCTCTTTCGTGAAAGAAATTACTCCAGTGGTTGTTTTCAAAGGAAAGCCGTTGCCACAGGATAATGAACGAACATCGTTTTCTCTCTCCAATACTACTTCGTTCGATTACGGACCATCGCTTGCACAGGTTGATGCGGTAAATGTTCTTCCGTTGCATCAGATGGGAGTTACGGGAAACAATGTTCGTGTCGGAATGTTAGACTCCGGATTTCGCTGGAAAATTCATGAAGCGTTGCAGGGGCGTAAAGTCATCGGTGAGTATGATTTTATTTTTCATGACAGCGTCACCTCGAACGAATCGGGCGATGCAAGTAATCAGGACGGACATGGAACATACACACTCTCCACGCTTGGCGGATTCAAAGAAGGAAAACTCATCGGTCCTGCATTCGATGCGGAGTTTCTTCTTGCAAAAACGGAATACATCCCGACCGAAACACAAATTGAAGAAGACATTTGGGCGGCTGGCATCGAATGGCTCGAAGCGAATGGAGCGGATGTCGTCAGCAGTTCGGTTGGCTACAACGCGTTTGACGGAGGAGGCGGATATTTATGGGAGAACGGAGATTTTAATGGACGCACTACGATAACGGCGCGCGCCGCGTTGCGAGCGGCACGGCTCGGCGTTCTGGTATGCAACTCGATGGGCAACGAAGGGAACGGAGATGGAGTTTCGGGAACGATGCTGACTCCCGCAGATGCAGACAGCATTCTGTCGGTCGGTGCAATTTCGGTTGATAAATATCTCGCGTATTTCAGTTCCACAGGACCAACGAACGACGGACGCATCAAGCCGGATATTGTTGCACCGGGAATGTTCATCTATTGCGCGAGACCGGGAATGAACACTTACACAACTCAGCAGGGGACTTCACTTTCTGCGCCACTTGCTGCGGGGTCAGCCGCTCTTATCCTTTCTGCGCGTCCCGAGTTGACGCCGATTCAGGTTCGCGACGCGCTGAGGAACACTGCCGATACAACGAACAATTCGAACTTCCATCAGTTTCCAAACAACTTTCTTGGCTGGGGTTCTGTCAATGCGTTCAACGCAGCGCTTTCATTCGGTCCGATCTTCAGCAATGAACCGAATATTTCCAACTACGGAACGAGCAACACGATTTCGACAATCGTTGTCAGCAAGTTCGGAATCAAACCCGACTCTGTACTTCTCCACTATAATATAGAGGGAGGCGCGTTCACTTCCATTCAAATGCAATTTGATTCTACAATGTTTTTCCCATCTTCGGGTCGTTACATTGTTACGCTTTCTCCCATTGCTGTCAATTCACGTGTACAGTTTTATATTGAATCGAGCGACAGCGGCGGAAATTCTTATCAAAGCCCCGCACCGTCACTGAACAAGAAATGGCAATTTTGTTGCGGAACGACCGAAGTGTGGAGCGGCTCCGAAATTCCGAGACAAGCAACGTTGTTGCAGAATTTTCCCAATCCGTTCAACTCCTCCACCACAATCACTTTTGAAACGGAACGGTGCGAGCCGGTTGATGTAGCGGTCTATTCGTTGACCGGGCAAAAAGTAAAAATATTATACAACGCAACGTCGCAACCGTCCGCAATGTCGTTTCGATGGAACGGGGACGATGACCGCAATTCGTCGGTAGCGAGCGGCGTCTATTTTGTTCGTGTCACTACGCCGACATTTTCATCCACCAAAACGATGCTTCTTCTCAGATAATGATTCTTGCCGAACTTTCTTTTTCTCTTCAGGGAAATATTCTTCTCCTGAGTTTCCTTCTCCTCATCGGCATCGGGCTGTCGTGGTTGTTTTATCGTTACACGCTTCCGCCACTTCCGCCAAGACGACGTATCATTCTTTCAACGCTGCGCGCTCTTACGCTCTCTCTAATTTTGATGTTGTTCTTCGAGCCGATTCTTCATCTCATACAACGGGATGAACAACCCCCCATCGTTGCAGTGCTGGTTGATAATTCACAAAGCATGACGCTGAATGACGGAAGCGAATCAGTCCGGAGATTTCTCAAGAGCGAACCGTTCAAATTGCTCTCGTCACCAGTTGATGTGAGAACCTACAACTTCTCCTCGACTCTGCCGAAGGCAACGCTTGAATCTCCCGACTCGCTCGGGTTCAACGGAGAGACGACGAATCTTTCGGAAGTTGTTTCGCAAATCAAGAAACGGCTTGTCAGTGAGAACATTCAATCGGTTGTGTTAGTGAGCGATGGAAATTTCACTGTTGGAAAAAATCCGATTTACGATGCTGAAGCGTTGGGGATTCCTCTATACACAATAGGCGTTGGCGATACAATCGAACAGAAAGATGTATTGGTGGAAAAAGTTGTAACGAACAACATCGCGTATGCGGAAACGCGCGTTCCGGTTGATGTGACAATCAAAAGTTCCGGCTTTGGCGGTGAGAATGTGGAAGTCTCGCTTCTTGAAGGTACGAACGTCATTGAGCGAAAAGTCATCACGCTGGAATACGGAACGAGGGAATATCCTGTTCGTCTGAACTCCGAGCCAAAAGAAGAAGGAATGTCAAAATTCTCCGTCAATGTTTCGGAATTACCCGGTGAGTTAACCTCGAAAAATAACATACAATCGTTTTTTGTGAAAGTGTTGAAAAGTAAACTGCGTGTGTTGCTTCTTGCCGGAGCGCCAAGTCCCGATGTTCCCGCCATCCGTCACGCATTGATGAAAGAACAACACTTTAGCGTACAGGCGCGTATCCAAAAGAACTCTTCGGAGTTTTATGAAGGACAGGTTACTCCGTCTCTCTTTGACAGTACGGATTGTTGTGTGTTTGTAGGATTTCCTTCACAGCAAACTTCGTCTCAACTTCTTCAGGAATTGAGAACAAGCATCGAGCAGACAAAAAAGTCGCTCCTGTTTGTCAACGGAAAATCAACCGACTACCGGAAGTTAGAGCAACTCGAACCGCTTCTTCCGTTTGGGTGGACGAACCATAGCACGCTCGAAGCGCTTATCTTTGCCACCGTTCCCGAACGGCAGAAAACGAATACGCTTGTTCGTTTGGAAGGAACAGTAAGCGCAGAAACGTGGCAACAGATGCCGCCAATCTACAAAACACAAACGATGTTCAAAATCAAACCGGGAGCGGAGATGCTTGCGGCTGTGCGAATACAAAATATCGCATTACCGGAACCGTTGGTGGCAACGCGCAACGTCAACAGGATGAAATCGTTCGCCATCACCGGCTACGGCGTGTGGCGATGGGATCTTCTTGCCGACGAACAAAATGAGCAGAGCGAGTTTCTTCAAATGTTATTCGTGAACGCGGTTCGATGGCTGACGACGAAAGATGAAGGGAAAAACGTTCGTGTCAGTCCGACAAAAGAAATGTTCACGACTGCCGAGCCGCTTGAGTTTACCGCGCAGGTGTATGATGAACAGCTTCGTCCTTCGGACGATGCGGAAGTGACGGTAACACTGCATCAAGGAAACCAAACGAAAGAACTTGCGCTGACGGCACTCGGCAATGGTTTGTATGAAGGTGCAAGCGAAAGCATTGGCGAAGGAGATTACACGTACGAAGGAACTGCAATGGCAGACGGACGCACCCTCGGCACAGACAAAGGCAAGTTCACCGTCGGGCAGATGAATGTGGAGTTCCTCGAAACGAAAATGAACAAACAACTTCTCGAACAACTTGCATTCAGAACGAACGGAAAATATTATCCGCTTGCAGATGTAAAGCAACTCGCGGATGACATGAAAAAGAACGAGCAATTCTCCTCAAAGGAAATCGTTCAGTCATCTGAAATTGAATTGTGGAACTGGTATTATCTTGTCGGAGTTATCGTTCTACTACTCGCTGTTGAGTGGTTCATGAGGAAGCAGAGCGGGATGATATAAACTAGAAGCCGGATGCAGGAAAATGTGCGACTCACTTTTCCTTAAGTATAATTACATTATTATAACATTAACCAATGTTTCGGAAATTGCCAAGTTAAGCCGTAGAGTACGTTGCCTTTTTTTTGTGCAACCAGGAAGGCAAGTTGAAATGTTTTTTTGCTACATGGTATCTCAAAAATAAATTTCTGTTAATGTTCCATGTACACGGTCGAGAATCATGCCTTAAACAATGGGTCAATGAATTCTCTCCGTTGCGGGATATTATCAAACATCTATTTGTTCACAAGCGATCCTTTGATGCGATTGACATTTCCTGATGTTCCGAGACGGAATGTTTTCATGATTTCCGCCGCGCTGAACTGGGGGGACATTACTGCAAAGCGCTTTCAAGGAATGTATCTGCGGATTTGTGAGTCCATCCACCTCCCGCTGAAAAAGAATTGCATGTTGTGTCATCAGTGCGTTGAGTGAAGCGTGATATTCTCTTTCTCCGTGTAATTCTTTTTTGTATTGTGCCACACCGTGTGAGCAAACAGTTGCACAAAATACTGGTGGTTCTCCATCTTTCGCGCAATCCGGGATGTTAACTCATCGTTAATACTTTTCCTGATTTTTCAAATCCCTGTGTAATAAACGGAATCCAGTATGATTCAGAGATTTTCTCAAGAAACAGTACATCCGCAAATTTATAGTAGGGCAATGTGTTTCAAAAAATCGTCTCACTCCGCCGAGAAGTTCATCCCACCTAGAAAAAGAACCGCGAAG
>JACPVN010000266.1 GCA_016191715.1 Ignavibacteriota bacterium
ACAACTTGCAGATATTGCAATTTCCACAGCAGAGAATCATCAAAAACTCACAGGAGAAGAACCGCGTGTTGCTATGCTTTCATTTTCAACCAAAGGAAGCGCGAGCCATCCGTTTGTTGAGAAAGTTCAGCAGGCGACAGCAATTGTCAAATCAAAAGCGCCGCAACTCATTGTTGATGGAGAGTTACAACTCGATGCGGCAATCATATCCAAAGTTGCACAATCAAAAGCGCCGGGAAGTCCCGTTGGTGGAAATGCAAACGTCTTGATTTTCCCCGACTTGAACGCGGGCAACATCGGTTACAAACTTGCACAACGACTTGGAGACGCAGAAGCAATCGGTCCGGTTGTGCAAGGTTTGAAGAAACCCGCCTTTGATTTATCCCGCGGTTGCAGTGTTGATGATATTGTAAACACAGTGGCAATCAACTGTACGATGGGAGCGTGAACTCGATTCTCGATGCTGGATGCTTGATGCTGGATGCTTGATTCTTGATGCTGGATGCTGGATGCTTGATGCTGGATGCTTGATACTGAAGGCTGGATGTTTGATATGCGATGTGGGATATGAGTTATGAGCGGTGAGCAGTGATAAGCAATTCCCCTCTTGAGAGGGGTTAGGGGAGTGTGAAAACAATAATATCAGATAACAATTAACAATTAACGTATAACTTTTTCATTTCAGTTTTTCACTTTTAACTTTTCACTCTACTAATTGAAGCACCGTTATCTCTTCATTGACGTTTACCGGACGTGCATCATCCTTCTTATGCTTGAAGGCCATGTTCTTCGCGCGTTGCTGACTCCTGCGATTCAACTAACTGACTGGTTCAAGTTTCATGAATTTTTTCATGGGTTGAGCGCACCGGCTTTTCTTTTTGGTGCGGGACTAACGTTTGTCATTTCCACACACAAACAATGGGAAGCATACCATCGTTGGGATTCGCCGCTTGCACGACGCGTCGGAAGGTTTCTTATCGTCATCGGTCTTGGATTGGCAATTCATCTACCATTCTTTTCGTTCCGAAAAATTCTGATGGAGGGAACGACAAGAGATTTACTGCAACTCTTTCAGTGCGATGTCCTCGCTTGCATCGGTATCGGTTTGCTCTCGCTTCATGCATTGGTGTTTTTCTTCAAACGGGAAGATTGGTTTTACTATCTCGTCATTGCCATCAGTCTTGCACTTGCGTTTCTTACTCCAATCACGTGGAACATTGACTGGCACGGCAAATTACCAATCGCAGTGACACAGTTGATGAACATGAACAACGGCTCGCAATTTCCTCTTTTTCCGTTTGTCGGATTTTTGTACGCAGGAGTCATAACATCGTTTGAATTTCTCGTTGCTGTCAAAAATGGAAAAGAGAAATCGTTTATAAAAAAACTCGGTTGGACAGGCGTTGCAATGATTGTCGTCGGTTTGCTCGTCGAACAGATTCCCGGGCATGAATACGGCGCACACGATTTCTGGTACACGTGTCCGACATACTTCTTCATTCGTACCGGTGCCTTGTTTTTAATTACGGCTGCAGTCTGGTTTGCTTCTCAGAATATTCAATCTCCCAATCCTTGGTGGACAGTCATCGGTCGGGAATCATTATTGGTGTACGTTCTCCACCTCCCGATTCTTTACGGCTCGGTATTAAACGCTAAAACAAACATGACAAAATTTTGGGGAATGAGCATGAATGTTCCTGAATCAATTGGAATGTTTCTGCTTGTTACAATTATTTTATTTGCCGTCGCCTACATTTGGAATCTCTTGAAAACGAAACAAACGAATTACTATCGTTTACTCCAACTCGGCATGGCGATGGTGTTTTTGTATTTTTTCTTTACGAAGGATTACTGATGATCCCTCAATCTTTTATCATGGATTTGAACAATAAACGATGATGGTTTGCATTTGGATTTCACTTTGTTTAATTTAATGCAGATTTTCAAGATGATGTTGAGAGTTCACTACATACATACGACCGAACATGTAATAAAACATTTGGCATGCAATGAAAATGAAAGAAGAATCTCTAATTCAACTCTTTAAAAAGAAATCCACTTTAAAAAAATCTTTGGATCACACAAATAGGTTTTACAGACCTTACGATCCCGGGTTGTTCCTCTATAAACTACTTATGGATTATTCTGGTGAATATTTATCTGATTATCATATTAAATTGATATATACTACTTTAATTGCTTGGAATATGAATTCACGAGGTGCAAAGTTATTTGGGTATAAAAAATTTAGAAATGGAATTTTGAAGATACGTAACTTATTTCAAGATTTACGTTCATTATATATTGAAAAACTTAGTAGCCAAGAATTCGAAGAAACATTTATTAAGATTAAAAAAATATATTCTTCTTTGAAGATTTCAAAAACGAAAACTCAACTGATTAGCTTTTCCAAAACATTGCATTTTTTACTTCCAAATTTAATTATGCCTATTGATAGAAAACATACAATCAAATTTTTCTACAATAGGCGTAATATCAATCACAACACACAGTTTAATGATTTTTATGCAATGCATAAAATACTTCTTTGCGTTTCTCTAAGATATAATTTAAAAGACTATTTAGACCAAAATTGGAATAGAAATATTCCTAAGATTTTTGATAATTCTATTATCGGCTATGTGAGAAATAAAAACGTATAACCTTACATACAACTTAAAGGAAAAGTATGGAAAAATATTGCCCAAATTGTCGCTTAATTCTAAATGACCCTGGCAGAAACGATATGTTAAAACACGCAAGATATTGGAGGGATAATAAATGCTATATATGTGATACAACTTTAATTATTCCAAATAATACTCAGCAAAATTCGTTTGCAACAGTTTCTAAAGAAACAACTTCAAAAACTCAAAATAGAAAAAGAATAATATGGGGATTGATATTGTTTTTTGCAGTTCTCATTAGCATTAAATATTTCGCTTCAACAATAGAAAACCTTAAAGTAACGGTCCGGTGTTTGAAGAATGATGATTCTTCTGTTTTATGGATAACAAATGAAGAAAGCGTTACTATAAAATTAATTAAAGTAGAAATAAATGGGAATTATACTTTAGATAGTTTTCCCGATACTTCTGATACATATATGATTAAAAATCTAATAGGAAGAGGTAAATAATATATCCAACCAAATGAAAAGATAATCTTGTTCACTAAATATTTTTCCGATAGTGATGGGAAAAAATTTGATTCATATAATACTGTATTTACAAAATTTATTGTTACCGCTGAGGTTGGTGATGATTGGCGTATATTTATTGGTAAGAACTGATTAGTTTGCATTTATAAGTCAAAGGCAACATAACCAGCGTCTCAAGCTGATAGTGTTTTCAAACTTGGCTTTTGTAGTTGTAAAGGCGATTGCTACGGCTAATTTATATTATTCAATGTTGTTTTAATTAAATAAATTATTTTAAAATAATATTGAAATTTGTTTTCTAATCTATTTTCGTATTCTGGGCAGCGGCTTAGCTGAAACGCCGTAAATTATATTCATGGTAAACAAATCTTCCCCAACGCTGTTCTCCTTTTCGCTCCCGTAGCTGTGGGTACGTTCGATGGATTTCCTGAAATCATTTCGTTAGCAAGTATTGCAAACGCTACTGCTTCTTTCGAATCCGATGACATTCCAAATTTTTCAATTGAGGATACGATTACTCCGCTGAAATATCTTTGAAGCGCATCCATCAAATAACTGTTATGTACTCCTCCGCCACTAACTATCAACTCATCAACCTTCGTTTTCTTTTTTATAAAACGAAGGTACGAATCATACACAGTCAAGGCGGTAAATTCTGTAACGGTTGCAATTACATTTTCGACTTGCTTTCCTTTTGTACGAGAAAGAATTTCTTTCACAAACAGTTCCCCGAACATTTCCCTCCCTGTTGACTTTGGCGGTTTCTTTTTAAAGTAAGAATGTTGCATCATCCATCGAAGCAACTCAGGAATAAGTTTTCCGCTTGATGCAACTTCTCCATTTGTATCAAACGATTGATTGAAATATTTTTGCATAAGCGAATCAACAATCATATTTCCCGGTCCCGTATCAAATGCAAACATTTCATTGATGGAACATGCTTTTGGGAGAATTGTAATGTTTGTAATTCCGCCAATGTTGAGCAACGCTCGGTTCTTTTTATCTGACCGGAACAAAAGGAAATCAACATACGGCACAAGCGGCGCGCCTGTTCCTCCGACTGCAACATCGGCAACCCGAAAATCTCCGATTGCGAGAACGCCGGTTCGTTTTGCAATTACGCATGGCTCACCGATTTGCATCGTTGCACGAACCACTTTTCCGAACATCGGTTTCTTCTCCGGCAGATGATGAATCGTTTGTCCGTGAGAACCGATGAGGTCAACATTTTCAATCTTCACTTTCGGTTTCTTGCAGATACGATGCGCCGCATCGGCAAACATTTCACCAATGAGAAAATTCAACCGTGCGATTTCATCAAGTCGTGCAGTTTTCGCGTCAGAATTCTTCAACAAGAATTTCTTAAATCCTGATGGATATGGATAGGTACCAAACGCAAGTGCATTTACTTTTGTTTGAATTCCGCTTCCTTGAATTTCCGTCAACGCCGCGTCAATTCCATCCGCAGAAGTTCCGGACATCAAACCGATAACGAGTTTTTTCTTTTTACCTTTAAGTTGTATAAGTTTATTCATACATTTTAGTGAGTTGTGAGTGGTGATTGGTGAGTAGTTTTCTTTACCAATGACTAATGACAATTGACCAATAACATCTGTTGAAAAATGAAGTCAGAAACAAAAAATAAGAACCACGAACCGACAACCGTCAACAAAGAACCATTGATTGGTGCTCACGAATCCATCTCCGGCGGTATCTACAAAGCGTTCGAACGCGGCGAATCAGTCGGTTGCAAAACGTTGCAAGTCTTTACCAAGAACAACAATCAGTGGCACGGCAAACCGCTGACCGATGAGGACGTTGCAAACTACAAAATCGCTCAATCGAAATCAAACATTTCACCTGTGGTTGCACACGATAGTTATCTCATCAATTTATGCGCGGTTGATGAAACAATCCTGAAAAAATCAAGAGAAGCGTTTGTTGACGAATTGCAACGGTGTGAGTTGCTGGGAATTCCGTATCTCAATTTTCATCCCGGCTCGCACATTGGTAAGGGTGAAGAAGATGGTATCAAACTCATCATCGAATCACTCAATCTTGCACACGAGCAGACAAAAGGATTTGAAGTGTTGAGCGTACTCGAAACTACGGCGGGACAAGGAACTGCAATCGGTTACAGGTTCGAGCATCTTAGAAAAATAATTGACGGAGTTGCTCAACCGGAACGAATGGCTGTTTGCATTGATACGTGCCATATCTTTGCCGCTGGTTACGACATCAGCACAGAAAATGGTTATGAGCAAACGATAAAAGAGTTTGATGATGTGATTGGATTGAAACGGCTCGTTGCGTTTCATGTGAATGATTCAAAGAAACCGTTCGGCTCGCGGGTTGACAGGCATGAACACATTGGAAAAGGAGCGATTGGACTCATTGGATTTCGATTCTTGATGCAGGATTCGAGATTGATTCACATCCCGAAAATACTTGAGACACCGAAGAGTGAAGATTTGGAAGAAGACAGAATGAATCTATCGGTACTGAACAAACTTGCTACGTGCGCGTAACGATAGTTTAACCGCAAAGAAC
>JACPVN010000267.1 GCA_016191715.1 Ignavibacteriota bacterium
AGGAGTTGGTGATGAGGAAGTTGATGTACCATGGACATTCAAACTTGGGCAGAACTATCCGAATCCGTTCAATCCCTCAACAACTATTAACTACTCGCTTGCGGCAACAACACCGGTTGTAGTAAAAGTGTTTGACATGCTCGGTCGTGAAGTGGAAACGTTGGTGAACGGTTTACAGCAAAGCGGAACGTACACACTTTCGTTCTCACCAAAGAATTTACCAAGCGGAATTTATTACTACCGCTTAACGACAAATACCTTTGTCGAGACGAAAACGATGATGTATGTTAAGTAAGGTGAGATAACAATTTTTCAAAAGGCGCTTTCGTTTTGTAACGATAGCGCCTTTTTTTTTACCATACTCGGAAATGACCCATAAAAAACTTCTTCATTTAGTCTCTCACTTTTCTTATATTCTTACTAACTTGACAACGATAATGACAAGGTTACTTACACTTCTATTTTTTTTCACACAACTTTTACTTTCTCAACATCCATCATCTATGACGAAACTGAAAGTTCCCGACTGGACGAAAGACGCCGTCTGGTATCAAATATTTCCTGAACGATTTGCCAACGGAGACTCAACCATTGACCCGCCAAAGGTGGAAAAGTGGGGAGGAAAGCCGAAACGTCAGAACTATTTCGGCGGTGACCTGAAAGGAATCATTGACCATCTTGATTACCTGCAGGAACTCGGCATTAATGCTCTCTATCTCAATCCCATTTTTGAATCAAATACAAACCACAAGTATCACGCTACCGATTATTACAAGATTGATGATAACTTCGGTACGGAGGAAACATTTAAACAATTGTTGAGTGAGTGCCACAAGAGAAACATTCGCGTGATCATTGACGGAGTGTTCAATCATACAGGAAGAGATTTTTTTGCCTTTGATGACATCATCAAAAATGAAACCAACTCGAAATATATTAACTGGTACAACGTTCATAGTTTCCCCGTCGGACCTGCAGACAAACCGAACTACGAATGTTGGTGGGGCTACGGAGATTTACCGAAACTGATGGCTGATACGCCTGAAGTGCGGAAGTATTTGTTAGATGTTACCAGGTATTGGATGAAAACAGGGCTTGATGGCTGGCGGCTTGACGTGCCGAACGAGATGTCGCACGATTTCTGGATTGAATGGTGTGGGGTGGTGAAGGAAACCAATCCCGATGCGTACATTGTCGGAGAACTTTGGGAAGATGCAACACCGTGGTTGCAGGGAAATGAATTTCATGCGGTGATGAATTACCGTTTCCGGAACGCAGTGATTGATTACTTCGTGAATGAACTGACGAGTGTTACTGAATTTGATTCCGTATTGAAACGCATCCGCGATGATTATCCTGAGGAAGCAAACTCTGCGATGCAAAATCTCATTGGCAGTCACGACACGGAACGATTTCTTACATTGCTTCGCAGTGACGTTGATAAGATGAAAGTTGCCGTCTTATTTCAGATGACATATCTTGGCGCTCCGATGGTTTACTACGGTGATGAAATCGGAATGGAAGGTGGCAAAGACCCTGATTGCCGCCGCACGATGCCTTGGGACGAATCGCAGTGGGATACGGATTTGCAGGACTGGTACAAAAAGTTGATTAAGATTCGGAATGAAGTTTCAGTTCTTCGTCGCGGTTCATTTAAAACTGCTTTGGTGGATGACGAGGGTGAGATGTACGGTTTCTGGCGTGAAGATGGAAACAATGCGGCGCTCGTTCTCATCAATAACGATGAAGAAGACAGAACTATTTCCATCACTGCAAACGCGACAGATACGGATTGGATGGATGCTTTGAATACTGTTTCGTACAAAAAGGTTGGCTCTGAAATTAAAGATATTAAGGTTCCTGCATTGTCAGGTGTCGTGCTTGTTCCCAAGCGATAATCAAATAGAATATTTTACAACTACCAGAAAATGAAAACGATAATAATCTGCTACCTCATTATCCTTTGTTCTTTCAACCTGTTTGCACAATCGAGTGCGGATAGTGTTACCATAACGTTTCGTGCGTATGAAGCATCCAACGCGATGATGTTTGTTCCCGGAGAGTTTAATGATTGGGGACCAAACAATAGTGGTGTCATCGCCTCAAACGCAATTTCTAGAATGAATGATTATAACAGTTCGATGGGTGCTTGGTCGAAAACATACACGTTCAAAATCAGTGCAACAGGAAGGTCACTTGCGGATACAATTTATCAATACAAACTGAATAAAGGAGGATGTTCGAGTTGCTGGTATCCAGACCCGCTGAATCGTGAACAGAACTCGAGCGATAACAGTAATTCGATTTTGCGGATGAGTAAGTTGTTCTGGTTTCAATACAATCAAGTCGTCACCGGCAACAATATCTCGCGCATTACAATCGGATTGATTCGTGCAAACAGTGATTTGATAACTTCAGTCTCTTTATCCTACGGCGCTACAAAAAATTCGACGCTAACGACTATTGATGTTACATCAGGTTATAATACGACAACAAGAATCCTTGATACGATATTGACCACTCCGATTCCGAAATCAAATTTCATTAAGTTAGTCGCAGTGAATAATCATGGAGATACTGCGGTGTATTCAAAAGGCGGATATATTTGGTATTAGAGTTCGATGCCATTGTATGTAAAGAATGGTGTCACCCTTCCAAGTGTTGCTTCCGACGATTCGACTTCATTTCGATTACGAGTATCGAACAAAGATTATGTTCTTGTTCGCATTGCGCCTGCCGGTCAGCCCATAGCAACAGCAGAGCCGATTGTGATGAATCATGGAACCGATAACGATAACTGGTGGGTGAATATCAATCTCGCTCCGGGAACGTACGAGTATATGTATGAAATTGAAAACGGAAAAATGATCCACGACCCGTGGGGAAGACAAATCGGACAGAACGGAACGAAGTTTACCGTAGGTCCTGAAGGATTGACGGATGATAATTATTCGTGGCGTGATGGAAGTTACCAACGTCCACCGATGAATAAACTTGTGTTGTATGAATTGAATGTAACGGAGTTTGCAGGCGGTTACACAGGTCTTGGTCCCGGGCAAATACGTTGGTCTCATATGATTGACTTACTTCCTTATCTTGATTCCCTCGGTATCAACGGGATTGAACTGATGCCTGTGACGGATTATGGAAATATCGGTACGTCCGGTTTTTCATGGGGCTACGATGTGAACAGTTATTTTGCTCTTGAACCTTCGTTCGGTGCGCCGAAAAATTTCAAAGAGTTTGTTGATTCTGCACATGCGCGAGGTATTGCTGTTCTTATGGACATGGTTTTCAATCATTTGACTGAATCAAGCACACTCTGGCAGATGCAGATGAACGAAGCACAGAATCCGTATTTCAAATTACATTCTGATATGAGACCAAATGAGGATGGTCTTCAATTTTTTAAAGACATGGACCATTGGACGAGTGAAACGCAAGAGTTGGTTTATTCATCCATAAAGATGTGGATAGATGAATACCATATCGATGGTTTCCGGTATGATTATACACAAGGAATTGGATGGAGCCGGTTTGATACAACGAAAGGAATTCTTGGTTGGGCAAATAGAATTGCTCGCGAGTACAACAATTCAATTTACCAGATTGCCGAGCATCTTCCTGAAAGTCCTGCATTGATTCATTATAGCGGACTCAATGGCGGTTGGCATGATAGTTTTCGTGATGAGGTATTTGATATTGCACGAAATCAATCATACACTTTAACTGACATCGAGAATTATATCATTGGACTTTCTGCCTACGGAAGTAATGACACACCATATACTCCAAGTAGTTATGCAGACAGAACCGGTCCCGTCAATGCAACTTCAAATCATGATGAGCAAGGATTGTTCTTTGAGATGGTAAC
>JACPVN010000268.1 GCA_016191715.1 Ignavibacteriota bacterium
ATTAGGAATTCGATTGAAGCACAAAAATGCAGTTCAAGTCTATAAAGACATTTTCGAACTTGATTGGAAACTTTCCGCCAATGTTGAAGAAGCACGACTGAAACCGTTTATCGAACGGAAACAATATACAACCTCAATGCAAATTATTGAGAACGGTAACGATACAATAATCTTCAAACCGACCTGCAGTCCGAAATCATTTATTGCAGATACGCTTTTGTGGGATGAACCGAACATCGTTAATCTCATCAACAGTGCGAAAGAGGAAGTGTGTTTACAATTTCTTTCTTACTCGACAAAAGCGCGAGACAAAAGTACTTACTCGTTAATTCAGGATGCAATGAAAAACGCCGCCGCACAAGGTGTTAAGGTAAAAATGATTGTTTCTGATTGGGAAAAAGACCATCCGGCAGTTGATTCTTTGCAGGTGCTTTCCACAACGCCTAATATCGAATTGAAATATATGGTGATTCCTGAATGGTCAGGCGGTTATATTTCCTTTGCGAGAGTTGTTCATTGCAAATTCATACTCGTAGATGGAAAAGAATTTTGGCTTGGGACAAGCAACTGTGAGAAAAGTTATTTTTACACTTCACGCAATTTGGGAATCATCATTAGCAATACTCGCCTTGGAAAACAGTTGAATGAAATATTCTACAAGAGTTGGAACAGTTCGTATGCAGAACGAATTACTCATGAAGGAAAATACGAACCGAGAGAGCATGGGGAACGAAAATGAGGTTTGTAACTTAGTAGATAAATTTGTACATTTTGCCGTTCAAATTTTAAGATAATCATTTGGAGAGGTGGGTGAGTGGCTTAAACCAGCGGTTTGCTAAACCGCCGTACGGGGTCAACTTGTACCGAGAGTTCAAATCTCTCCCTCTCCGCCAAACAAAACTCAAATCCCCAAACTGTTTGGGGATTTTTTATTTCTTTGACATTGTGTAGATTCATACAAACCACAAACAACATTAGATTCTTTATGGTAGCGGTAAAAACATATACAACGGTAAAAAAGAATGGAATGATCCAAGTGAAAAATTTGCCATTTGACGAAGGACAAAAACTTGAATTAATTCTTATGCCTGATGAACCACAACTAACAAGCAACAATTTTATTACGGGCAGTGAATTAGCAAAAAGTGAAATTGTTGGTTTATGGAAACATCGAGACATTAAAGATAGCACACTTTATGCAAGGAAACTTCGAGCGAAAGCATCACGAAGAAGCCATACAAGATGATCCTTCTTGATACCGACATCATCATTGATTGTCTGAGAGATTATCCTCCTGCTATTCAATGGATAGAAAAAATAAACGTTGAAATTGCTGTTTCTGTATTCAGTGCATTTGAATTATTCCAAGGATGTTCAAATAAAATCGAAATACAAAAAGTCCAACGTCTGTTAAAGCAGGTCAGGCATTTGTGGCTGAGTGAGGAAGGGAGCAAAACGGCGCTTCAACTGTTTACACAACTTCGTTCAACACAAGGGATTGATGTCTTGGATGTCCTCATAGCACAAACTGCAATTGAAAAATCTTTGGCTTTGAATACTTTTAATACAAAACATTACAAAGGAATTCCAAACCTGACCTTAATTCAACCCTATAAGAAAAAATAAACAATAATAATTTGGGGAGAATTATTTAGATTGAATATGGCAATCTCAGAAAAATTCCGGGTTCGTTTTGCGCCAAGTCCGACAGGTTATTTGCATGTCGGTGGTTTGCGAACGGCGCTTTACAATTATCTTTTTGCACGAAAGAATAACGGCGTGTTTGTTCTTCGCATCGAAGATACAGACCGCACGCGTTTTGTTGAAGGTGCAGTAGAAAACCTTTTGAAGACGTTGGAGTGGGCGGGACTTGAATATGATGAAGGACCGAAAATTTCGGATTTCAGATTGCCAATCTCGAATTCTATTGATTCAATAAATTACCCGGGTGTAGTTCAGTTGGGAGAGTTTGGTTCGTACATTCAATCGGAGCGATTGGAGATTTACAAAGAGCATGTTCATCAACTCGTTGAGAAGAAGAAAGCGTTTTATTGCTTTTGTTCTGCTGAGCGATTGGAACAACTTCGGAATGAACAGCAACAGAAAAATCTTCAAACAAAGTATGATAAGTTTTGTTTACATCTTTCTCAAGATGAAATCAAGAAAAAACTTACTGATGGATTGCCCTACGTTGTTCGTTTGAATGTTCAACAGAAGCAAACTATTATTGTTGATGATCTAATTCGAGGACGAGTCGAGTTTGATAGCAGTTTGATTGATGATCAGATATTAATCAAGAGTGATGGTTATCCGACGTATCATCTTGCAAATGTAGTAGATGACCATCTGATGAAAATAACTCATGTTATTCGTGGGGAAGAATGGTTACCTTCAACACCGAAGCACGTGTTGTTGTATGATGCGTTTGGATGGGAGAAACCGAACCTTGCTCATCTTCCGTTGTTGTTGAACCCGGACAAATCAAAACTCAGCAAGCGGCAGGGAGATGTTGCAGTGGAGGATTATCGGGCAAAGGGATATTTGAAAGATGCGTTGGTGAATTTCGTCGCATTACTTGGATGGAATCCGGGGACAGAGCAAGAATTCTTTTATTTGAATGAACTTGTCGAACAATTCTCTTTGGAGAGAGTTCATCAGGCAGGAGCGGTGTTTAATCTCGACAAATTAAATTGGCTGAACTTCGAGCATCTCCGAAAGAAATCGGATGCAGAGGTATTGCAAATGTTGAAGGCTGAACTATCAACCAGCAAGTTCAGCGGAAAACAATTTGCAGATGACTATTTGCTTCGTGTTATTGAAGCGATGCGTCCGAGAGTTTCTTTTATCAAAGATTTTACCGAACAGAGTTCCTACTTTTTTGAGGCGCCGACACAGTATGAAGACGATGCTGTGAAGAAACGTTGGAAAGAAGATACTCCAGTTCACCTCAGAAAATTGATTGAAGCATATTCCTTGTTGGAAAATCCAACAAAAGAACTGTATGAAGCCGTACTTCACAAAACAGCGGAATCACTTGGCATTGGAAACGGAAAACTAATTCACGCAGTTCGGCTTTCGGTTTCGGGAGTTAGCGGCGGTCCGGGACTTTTTGATATTTTATTTATCTTGGGGAAAGATGAAGTAATCAAGCGAATCAATACAGCAGTTGAAAAAATAACACCGATTATAACACACCCCTAAATCCCCTCTCAAGAGGGGACTTCCAATTCCCCTCCTTGGAGGGGTAGGGGTGGGTCATGCGTGATTTGAAATAAGATTTTTATGGAAACAAGAACAGAGAATAAATCAAACGAAGTAGTAAAATCGAAGAACTTCATTCAGGAAATCATTGAAGAAGATTTGAAGAATGGAAAAAATGATGGGCGTGTTCACACGCGATTTCCTCCCGAGCCGAATGGTTACCTTCACATCGGTCATGCGAAATCTATTTGCCTGAACTTTGGACTTGCAAAGCAATACGGAGGGAAAACAAATTTACGTTTTGATGACACAAACCCAACGAAGGAAGAACAGGAATACGTTGATTCTATCAAGAAAGATGTACGGTGGCTTGGGTTCGATTGGGAAGAACGAGAGTTGTATGCGTCGGATTATTTTCACCAGTTACATGATTGGGCAATTCAACTTATCAAAAAAGGAAAAGCGTTTGTGTGCGATTTGAACGCCGATGAAGTACGAAAACATCGAGGCACACTCACCGAACCGGGCAAGGAAAGTCCTTTTCGTAATCGGTCTGCTGAGGAAAA
The DNA here is from genome assembly GCA_016191715.1 of Ignavibacteriota bacterium. Lineage (GTDB taxonomy): Bacteria > Bacteroidota > Ignavibacteria > UBA10030 > SZUA-254 > FW602-bin19. The sequence goes on from JACPVN010000268.1 coordinate 3,768, forward strand.
CCTTGATTTGTTCGAACGAATGCGAAAGGGAGAATTTCCCGATGGAACAAGAACGCTTCGTGCAAAGATTGAAATGTTCCACCCAAACCTAAACATGCGTGACCCGGTGTTGTACAGAATTCTCCATGCCGAGCATCATAGAACTGGGAACAAGTGGTGCATTTATCCAATGTACGATTATGCACACGGTCAGTCCGACTCGATTGAGGGAATTACACACTCGATTTGTACGCTTGAGTTTGAAGACCATCGTCCGTTGTATGATTGGTTTATTGAGCAGTTGGGAATTCATCATCCGCAACAGATTGAG
>JACPVN010000091.1 GCA_016191715.1 Ignavibacteriota bacterium
CGAATGAATTCCGGTCAACCAAATTCCGGTTTGATGTACGAACTTGATGTCATTGCCGCAGTTGTTGTCGGCGGAACAAGTCTCACCGGCGGACGCGGAACAATTATCGGAACATTCATGGGTGCGATGCTCATCGGAGTTCTCCGTAATGGATTGAACCTTCTTAATGTCAGTTCGTATGTGCAGATGGTGATGGTAGGAGTAGTTATCCTGCTCGCAGTTTTGATGGACAGAATGCGCGGGCGGTAACTCAATCAAATAATTTTACTCAAGTTGACCGTTTAATAAATAATGCCAAAGATAACTCAATATTGCCGCATGACCGTAAACGGTCATGCTAGTAAAATCAAGTCCAATAAATCGGACTGCCTAAAACAGTCCCGTTTACGGGGCTTGTTAGGTGTAGCGTTATCATTTATGGTAACGCAACAGAAAAGCGGTCAACTTGTGTAATTTTAATCTAACAGAAAAGGGAAAAAGCAGTGTATCAGGAAATTCTTCGTGTACTCTTAATTGAAGATGACGAGCACGATGCCTATATGGTAAATGGATATCTCTCCGGAACCTTCAAAGTGGATTGGGTACAGACCCTTGAAGAAGGTTTATCACGACTTTCGACACGTGAATATGATGTTGTGTTAACTGACTTGTCGTTGCCGGATAGCGCAGGGAGAGATACGTTGAAAGCTGTTCTTTCTGCCGCTCCCCAACTTCCAATCATACTCATCAGCGGGCAACATAGTGAGAGGTTTGCCGTGAAAACTGTCACTGAGGGTGTGCAGGATTATTTCTTCAAAGATATGTTACAACCGGATAGCCTTCGACGTTCGATTCGGTATTCAGTCGAACGTAAACGGAACGAACGGGAACGGGAAAGATTGTTACACGAACTTCAGGAAGCTCTCGATAAAGTTAAAGCATTAAGCGGGTTGCTACCGATGTGCGCGTGGTGTAAGAAAATCCGTGATGACGATGGTTACTGGCATCAGGTTGAAGAATACCTCACGATTCACACTGATGCAAAACTCACGCATGGTATTTGTAAAGAGTGTAGTGAGAAGATTATGAAAGAAATAGAGCACAATAGACAGTAATTAGTAATCAGTAGGAAGCGGATACTGATAAACACAACAAAGAAAACAAACTGGAACTGAAAATTCTATTCTCGTCCGATACTACCCGGAGGCGCTTCGTTGATGACTGCCCAAAATAATCCAAGTTGTTTGACTGAATCGAAGAATTCCTGAAAGTCAACCGGTTTTACTACATAGCCATTAACACCGTGGCTATATGTTTCAAGCAAGTCCTGTTCCTCGCGTGAGGATGTCAGCATCACAACGGGGATTGATTTCAATGCTGAGTCAGATTTGATGATGCGAAGAACTTCGATGCCGTCAACTTTTGGCATTTTAATGTCGAGCAGAATTAACGCTGGATTACCTTCCGTTCTCAATCGGTAATCACCGCGGCGGTAAAGATAATCAAGCGCCAGTTCTCCGTCGTGAACGACAAAGACTTCGTTTGCAAGATTGTTTGCTTCGAATGCCGCCATGGTCAGTTCGACATCATTCGGGTTGTCTTCGACTAACAGAATGCGAGGGATAGAGTTTGACATATTAAGTATTTAAATAGTGAGTAATAAGCAGAGAGACTTTATCTTTTAAGAAGCAGGTAATGAAAAATAAAACGTCGCTCCTTTTCCAACTTCTCCTTCAGCCCATGTTCGCCCGTTGTGGCGCTGAATGATGCGACGGACAGTAGCAAGCCCGATTCCCGTTCCTTCAAATTCGGCATCTGTATGCAAGCGCTGGAAAACGCCGAAGAGTTTGTTGGTATATTTTGGATTAAAACCGGCGCCGTTATCTTTTACAAAGACTTCAATTTCATGTGTTTGATTTTTTCCTGAACCGATTTCGATTACGGGTGAAGGTTGGTTGCGTGTGTATTTGACTGCGTTAGAAATCAGATTCACAAAAACGACGCGAAGCAAGTTGCGGTCACAGGAAATAATGGGGAGCTGTTCAATATTCCATTGTATGTTTCTTTGTTTCGTTTCATTTTCAAACGATCGTACAATATCGGAAACAATTTCATTCAAATTAACTTTCTTTTGCATCATTTCAACCCGCCCCATGCGTGAGAAACTGAGTAAATCATCAATCAACAGTCCCATCGTTTTTGCCGCGTTGGAAATGACATTGAGGAAACGCATTCCTTTTTCATCTAACGTTACTGCGTGTTTTTGAAGAAGTTCTACATAGCCGGTGATATGACGAAGCGGCGCGCGCAGGTCGTGGGAAACTGAATAACTGAATGCCTCGAGCTCGCGGTTTGCTGTCTGCGCCACAGCATTGGCATTGCGAAGTTCAACATTGACCTGCTCAACCTTCTTCTTCTCAATATCAAAATCATCGAGGATGTTGAGAACAGCGCGCTGCGTATCGTCCAGCCGCGCCTTCTCCTCAGCTGAATCGTCAAGAATGTTGAGGACCGCCCTTTGGGTGGCTTCAAGCCGGGTTTTCTCGCCGGCAGAGTCTTCAAGGATATTGAGGATTGCGCGCTGTGTGTCGCCCAGTCGTGTCTTCTCCTCGGCTGAATCGTCAAGAATGTTGAGGACCGCCCTTTGGGTGGCTTCAAGCCGGGTTTTCTCGCCGGCAGAGTCCTCGAGGATGTTGAGGATAGCGCGCTGCGTGTCGCCCAGCCGCGTCTTCTCCCCGGCTGAATCATCAAGAATGTTGAGGATCGCCCTGACGTAGCTCTGCACATCAACCGGGCCATCGTCCATCGCCTTCCGGCTCTCGCCGCGCATCACGATCATTCCTTTCTCTCTGGAAGCTTCTTCTTCAATTCCTCGATTTCCTGTTTGAGCTCGATCATCTTGAGTTCGCGGCCGACGGTGAGCTTCTGAAACCGCTCAAGCTCCGCCAGTCTCTCCAGTTCCTTTGCCCGCTGTTCGGCGATCTCGGCCTCTGCTCTCTTCTGCGCAGTCACATCGCGGGCCGCTGCGAACACGCCGAGTACCTTGCCCAAGGGGTCCTTGTACACCGAGGCATTGTACAGGACGTCGGTTACTTTTCCCTTCCGGTGCCTGATTGTCAGCGGATAATCGGACACGAAGCCCTTGGCAAAGACTTGTTGATATCCTTGACGCGCCTTCTCAGGCTCGGTGAAGTAATTGGAAAAATCACTGCCAATAAGCTCTTCTCGCGGCACACCGGTTACTTTGACGGTTGCTTCATTGACATCGGTGATCTTCCCATCAGGGCTGATAGTAACCAGCGGGTCAAGACTGGCTTCAATCAGACTGCGGGCATACTGGGAAGCGTAGCGCAGTTGTTCCTCCGCCTGCTTCTTTTCCGAGATGTC
>JACPVN010000269.1 GCA_016191715.1 Ignavibacteriota bacterium
AACACGTGGGCGAATAACAAACTATTTGAAGCAGTTGCACAAATTCCTTCTGAGCAATATTTTCAAGATATGAAAAGCGGTCACGGAGGAATACATGGAACTCTTACTCATATTGTCGCCGGACAAAAAATGTGGCTCTCCCGGTGGGTCGGGAAACCTGACGCAAAACTTCTGCACGGAGAAGATATTGCTTCACTTGCAGAACTGCAATCTTTGTGGCAGACGGTTGATGCTCAATTGAATACACTGTTAGAAAAGATGACTGATTCGCATTTGCATGAAACTCAAACGGTCACTTCCATCAAAGGAGAAGTATTTACTCACACCTTTGGACAGATGATGCAACATCTTGTTAATCATTCAAGTTTTCATCGCGGGCAAGTAACAACAATGATTCGCCAACTCGGAATCAAACCACCAGCGACAGATTTGATTGCTTATTACCGATTAAAAATTTGATTTTGATTGCAAGATATTCTACCTTAAAGCAAAACATCCACTCAACATTGAACATATTTTTATGAAACGCATTCTCATTCTCTCTTCATCTCTTTTCAGTTTTCTTGCTACACTGATTCTGTTTCTTTCAACCACTCAGACACGTTTCGTTCAGGTCCATCAACCGCAGAAAACAGGTCGTTCGGGCGCGCTTGAAGCATTGGAATTCTGGACTGCTTCTCGTGCTTATCCTGACGCTGATATTTCATCAAATAAATTTTACAAGGGCTTTGAGCAGACGAAAAAATGGATGAAAGAAATTCCAAACAGTCCGTTCTCGGATTATGATTGGCAGTTCATCGGACCGAACAATCTTTCCGGACGGACGATTGCGCTTGCGTTGAATCCCATCAACGGAAATACATTATGGGCTGGTTCCGCGAGTGGCGGACTTTGGCGTTCAGCCACAGGCGGCGTCGGTGGAAATTGGGAACGCGTAACAATTGGGTATCCGGTTCTTGGTGTGAATGCAATCGCGATAGATAACAATGATACGAATACAATTTATATCGGGACTGGAGAAGTTTATCGCTACGTTAGTGCATCAGGCGGAACGGTGATTCGGACTACGCGCGGGAGTTATGGAATGGGAATTTTGAAAACGACAGACAACGGAGATACATGGACTAAAATTCTCGATTGGTCATACAATCAACAACAAGGAGTTCAGGTGATGAAAATTGACCCGTCAAACTCGAACATAGTTTGGGCGGGAACAACTGCCGGCGTGTATAAAAGTACAGATGCGGGTGTCACATGGAATAATCTTCTTGGACTTCCGACAATGGATTTGGTCATTCATCAAACAGAACCAAGTAAAGTGATGATATCGTGCGGGAATTTCGGTTATGCGGCGGCGACCTTCCGGACAACTGATGGCGGTGCGAATTGGGAAACATTGATATTTCCTGATTACTTAGGAAAAACAATGTTAAGCATGTACGAATCGAATTATAATATCGTTTATGCAAGTGTGGGAGATGACAGTACGGGCGGAGTCGGCTCACTCTGGAAAACAACCGATTTCGGTTTGAGCTGGAATGAACAAAGCAACAGTTCAACACATCCGATTTGGGGAGTACAGGGTTGGTATTCTCATTATGTTGCAGTACATCCGACAACTCCAAACCTGCTTGTACATGCTGTCGTTGGTATGGGACGCTCGATAAATGACGGTGTGAATTTTTCAGGAAGTTCTTCCTACTCTGACCATCATGCGTATGCGATACATCCACTCAATCCGAATATTTTGTATGATGGAAATGATAACGGAATATATCGCTCAACGAATTTCGGACAATCGTTTACTTACGTGAGTAGCGGTTACAACACATTTCAGTTTTATTTTGTTTTTTTAAACTCGAGAAGCGATTCATTACTCTCCATAGGACAGGTACAGGACCACATTCCAGGTTACATGTATTCAGGAAGTACAAACTGGACACGAAGCGCAATAGATGAGGTCGGCTGGACAGGAATCAATCCTTCAAATGATAACATCATGTATGCGGCATACCGCGGCGGAAGTAATATCTTCCGGTCAACGAACCGAGGTGTTTCCTTTTCCAATGTGGCAAGTTTCGGAACGACCGGTGCTTGGAGTACCCCGTTTGTAATTTCTCCCTCCAATCCGAGTGTTCTCTATTTTGGAAAACAAAGAGTGTATAAATCTACCGACGGTGGAGCGACGTGGGCAGGAACCAACAATAATATTATTATTGATGGTAACCCGACACTCTCAATGGGAATTTCTGAAACAAATGATAACATCGTGTACATCGGAACTGCGCCGTACTCCACACGATCACAAGTTTGGAGAACCGTGAACGGTGGAACAAGTTGGCAAAATATCACAACGACACTTCCTGACCGTTATCCGAATGATATAACTGTGGCCCCGAGTAATTCTGATGTTGCTTACATTGCATTTGGCGGATTTGGAACCGGACACTTTTACAAAACAACCAACGGAGGTACTTCATGGACAGATATCACCGGAAGTTTGCCTGATGTCCCCGGTACCGCAGTGATGGTTGACCCGCTGAATTCAAATACTGTATTTGCGGGAAACGATATAGGAGTGTTCATTTCGACTGATGGAGGTACAACTTGGAACAATTTTTCCGATGGTTTACCTGATGCAATTCTCGTTTCCGATGTAACATATTCACCATCAAACCGGGTATTACGAGTTGCAACACATGGCAACGGAGTTTTTGAAAGGAAACTCCCTTCACTCTTCCCTGCAGTCTTACTCAATTCTCCGAATGGAAATGAACTTTGGGAAGCAACTTCAAGTCAGACAATTGAATGGTCTTCGTTTGTAACCTCATCTGTAAAGTTAGAATATTCAACTGATAATGGTTCATCGTGGGTGACGATTGCAGAAAACGTTTCTTCTACTCCTCCGAGTTATTCATGGAATGTTCCAACCACATTAACAACTTCTGCTTTGATAAAAATAAGTTCGACAGGAAATCCTGCTGTCTTTGATTTGTCGGATGCTACGTTTACAATTTATTTTGCCGGTGCAATTGTTTCTCAAAGCGCAGGTTGGAATCTTGTTTCCCTACCTTTAACTTTTGAAGACCAAAGAACAACAACCCTCTTCCCGACTGCAGTTTCATCAGCGATCGAATTCAACGGTTCTTATAATCAACAAGATACCTTGCTCAACGGAATCGGATACTGGCTAAAGTTTAGTGAATCACAATCGGTTATTATGCGAGGCGATTCCGTACATATGGATACTGTTGAACTTCGGGAGGGATGGAACATCGTCGGGGGAATCAGTTCTCCGGTTTCTGTCTCTTCAATTATTGCAGAACCATCGAATCTACTCTCATCAGATTTCTTCAGTTACAATCATGGTTATGAAAATGCATTGACAATTGAACCGGGGAAAGGATACTGGGTAAAAGCAAATTCAAGCGGAATAATAATTCTTAATGATGCATTGGCGTTACACCAATCCAAACCAAAACAGGAAATTGAAATG
>JACPVN010000270.1 GCA_016191715.1 Ignavibacteriota bacterium
AACTATTCGCATTCAGCACCAAGCGCGGACGCTTGGTGGAGCAACAATTCGACCAATGGAAGTCGAGATGTCTACGACCCGTATGGAATCTCGACCTACATTGTTGACAGAAATTACATCAAATCAAAAACCAACTTCAAGGCAATACAATTTCTCTCAGAGTATCTTCTGATACTTGCCAACGGATTTTTACCAATCTCTGTTGATAATTTATCGGTCTTGTTTGAAGACAATCTGCAATTGACTTTTTTGTTAAGCCGGTTGCTTGTGTTGGTTCTAAGAAAACATTTGTCCGAATCCGGGATTTCTTTTCACTCCATGAAGTAATGGGAACAACTTATATGATTAGAACTCTTTGATTGTACACATCATTGGTAACGATCACGCAATGTCGGATTTTCCCTTTTTCCGTGCCTTTTACAGGATTGAGATTAACGTCAATAATCATTCCCCGTTTCAAGGATTTCATTTGGGCAAATCTTCCATCGAAGAGTTTGTCAGTTCTTGCAACTCAGTATCTTCTTGATAAATCTCTGCATAAAGTTTTGCTGATTGCACTAATTCGTTTTTTTGTATAGACTTAATGTATTCTTCAATGGCTGTTCGTACTAACGAGCTTTTATCCTTAAAACCAAGTTCTTGATATTTATTGATAAAATGTATTTGACTCTTGTCAAAATCGATTTTGGTTTGTTGCACCATGTACTATTGCATCTCCCCGAAAATTTTAGATTCTTTTATTCCCGAACCAATCTCTCCTGTAAAAGTTTTTGCATATCCCTTCTTCCATCTAACACACAATAAATAACAATTTCTTTTCCGAGAATTTGATAAATGATGCGGTATGGTTTGAAGTGAATTTCCAGAAAGTCATAAACTCCTATGACGTCTAATTCGGGAGGGACATGACCGCGGTGAGGTAATTCCTGTAGGGAGAAACACTTCTCTCGCAGTTTAGAAAATAATTTTTCTGCCTTTTCTTCGGAATCGTTGAGGTAAACGTATTGATAGATTTCAAACAGGTCTAATTCAGCGCTCGAAATAATGTTAACTTTGAATTTCATGTTGGTGCCGCTTGAAATTGTCAATCCGTTTTCTAAGATTGCGGAAGGAATTTTCTAGGTTCGCATACCGTCCTTTTTTCATTTCCTTCCCGCTCAGCACAAGGATTTTTAATAATGCAATTCCTTCTTGTGCTTGTTCATACACCGTTATATCCTGTAATATCGCTTTTGCTTTACCGTTATGTGTAATGACAAGAGTCTTCTGATTTTCATTTATATCCCGGATTACTTCCGAAGCGTGAGATTTAATGTAGCTGATTGGTTTTACTGATTCACTGAGTTTCATTTGTACACCTGATTATATTTGATAAAAATATAGTCTTTTATTTGGTCTGCCACAATTCTTAAATTAATCAGAGATGCTTTTGCATCTCTCCAGGAAGTTTAGTACGTTTTTCCTGAAATGAAAGGAACGAACATGGAAAACAATGTAATAGTTTTGACTCGTGAAGAAATCTATGAACAGTTTGATTCGGAATGGGTATTAGTCGGAGACCCCGAAACTACGGAAACGTTCGAAGTAATCCGGGGAAAAATTCTCTGTCATAGCAAGGACAGGGATGAAGTGTATCGAAAAGGAAGGGAACTGCGACCGCGTAGATTTGCCTTTCTCTACACGGGAACAATACCGGAAGATACAGCGATTATTTTATGAAACTGAAATTCGAGTTATCACGAGGTTTGGTAATTGTCCCTGTAACATTTGTTAGCACAAGTGAACAAGGTATTGCCAAACTTGCGCTTGATACCGGCGCCGCACACACACTTGTTAGTTCTGATATTGCGGTTATGCTTGGATATGACCCGGCTGTTTCGAAAGAAAGAAAACTCATCGTTACAGCAAGCGGCACCGAATACGCTTCAAGAATTTTTGTTAATTCAATTCAGGCACTCGGGATAACACGAACGAACTTTCCCGTTCTTTGTCATACGCTTCCGAACAGTGCGCGTGTAGATGGGTTGCTCGGACTGGACTTTTTCAAAAATACACTGCTAACGATTGATTTTAAGCAGGGAACAATCACCGTTCAAGAATAACCCTATTTTTTTCCTTCAAATTTGTGCCTCGAAAAATTGTTAATCTTCTGAATGATACTTACCTTTAGCCACGAAAAAATATTATTAAACTATGTGGAGAAATTCTATGGGTACAAGAGCTTACATGCTCATGATAGTTGTTGCCATGCTCTTCGTTTTGGGTTGCGAAAACGAAGACGACGGCATTGCAGGGACGACACGTTCATCCTATTCGCTGAGGGATGTGTATTGGACAAACCGTCCGGATGCTGACCGTGACGGCTACACGACTTCAGGAACACTGAATGTCGAGGTTGATATCGGCAGAAACGCCACGAGGGAAATCACCGTCCGCCTGTTCACGAAGTACGCGGATGAGACGACGTGGACATTTGTCAGAGATAAGACGGTCTCCGTCACAGGTGGTCGGAATGATGCTATTAAGTTCAGTGGCATCGCTTCACAAAATTATTATGGCTTGTATGATTTCCGCTTGATTATTTCCGGCTGGAACGGAGGGACGCTCGAATGGAATACGGAAGTCATTCCGGGCGATGATGCGGATTTGAATCATCAAAAATTTGAATATGGAACGGAAGATTTGCGGTACGAACCATAACTTACTTGATGCTTGATGCTTGATGCTTGATGCTTGATGCTGGATTCTTAATGCTCAATAACGGGAGAAAAATAGCATACCTATTACGAAAGGCAGTTCTAAAAATAACAACTGCTCCACACGGCGTCCTAGCCGTGTGCATAAAGTGTTTACCGATGAAGGTTCTGCGCGGACGCAAACAGGGCATGTGGATTTTTAAAATACCTCTAATATCTACATCCTATTACCTTTGACCTTACACCTAAGAAATGAAATCAACAGACCAATTTTGGATCGAACACGGATATGGTACGCGCTTTCAGTGATTTCAAAACCTGATGCGTCTCCGAATCCGCGATGTTTTGCCTGTTTCGAGTTTATATGACTCGTATCTGTTTGAAGAAGACGGGCGATTATATGAACTTATTTGGACTGAATATCAGGGATTGAATCTCAGTCACTAGGCGGAACAAATGTATGGGGAGGAACGTATGGTAAATTGTCTCACGAGCGGGTTGAATGTGGAGTCCGGATTGCAGATTCAAACGATGCTTAACTCTGTGAATGAGTTTGTCGGTTCGTTTGAACAGATGGATGATATTTCAATTATCTACGTGAGGAGAAAATGATATTCACTCTCTGGTATGAAATATTACATTTTCATACTGAAAAGTTTCTGGTATTATTTAAAAAAAAATACTTCACTCAATGACAAAGGAACTATTTATGAAACATACTATCACCATAAATCTCTTCGTCGTTCTTTTTTCTTCTTGCTTATTTTCACAGCAAGGGTTTCTGCCTAATTACAATCGTACAGAATATCTTCAAGCATCCCCCGGCGCGATGAAGTTCGGTTTGTACGGTTACGATAATCCCGCTCTCCTCACAACGCTTCATCAACCTGATATCTTGTATATGTGGAATGAAGCAGACGATGACTGGAACAATCTCAACAAGTGGGGTTTGTTTGCGGCAGTGCCGAACTTCGGTTTCGGTATGAACCGGCAGAAAGCAAATGATTTTTTTGTAACCGACTATCGCCTCGCCGTTGGTATGGGAGATAGGGAATCGAGCATCGGATTTTCTTACGGCTGGTCCGGAGGCGATGCGGAGTATTTCAACCGGACAAACGTTGTTTCGCTCGGAATGATGTCGAGACAGAATCAATATCTCTCGCTTGGCGCGGTCGGTTCTTTCGCCTCACGCGGCGATGGAAAAGAAGTTGTTGTGGATGTTGCTGTTCGACCACGGGGCGATGAGGTTGTGGCGCTCTTTGCCGATGCCGCTCTCCCGAACGACCAACGCTTGAAAGATTTTTCATGGAGTGCCGGCGCAGTGATTGAGCCGCTTCCGGGCGTACGAATTACCGGACGGTATTTCGATACCAAAGCGTTTACTGTCGGGTTTGATTTCAGTTTTGGTCGCGTAAGTGTCATGGAGCAGGGGCATTTCGATAAAGACAACAACTACCTGTTCAGCACTCATGGTATTCGTCTCGGCGCGTTTGACCGCACGATTTTCGGAACGACGGTTGCACGGGAAAAGAAGTATGTTGAAATGAACTTCAACGGAACGATGAAATACAGGGGATACAAATTTTTTGATAGCGGAAACAAACTGAGCGATGTCCTGAAGCAAATCAAAGCCGCAGAGGATGACCCGAATGTTACCGGAATTGTCATCAGCACTTCCGGGATGGAGGCGAGCCGCGAGATGTTGTGGGAAGTCCGTGAACAACTGAAGGAATTTAAATCACGGGGAAAGCGTGTCATCGTTTTTATTGATAACGTTGGAATTGACCAATACCATTTTGCTTCCATCGCAGATAAAATTGTCATTGACCCGCTTGGCATCGTTACGCTTGAAGGATTCAGGATGGGACGTACCTTCTACAAAGGGATGCTCGACAAATTGGGTATTGGCTTCGACGAGTGGCGATTTTTCAAATACAAATCAGCAAACGAGGGATATTCACGCGAGAAGATGTCTGAAGGTGACCGCGAGCAGAGACAGAAACTCGTGGACGATATGTATGCGCTTGTCAAGACAGAAATCTGTGAGGCGCGGAAGATATCTCCTGAGCGTTTCGATAACATCGTGAACGATTCGGTTTTGTTCCTCGCCTCGGATGCTCTCAATTCCGGACTTGTTGATACAGTCGGAAGATGGGACATTGCAAACGACATCATCAAGTCGCTCGAAGGGGAAGAACTGCGTCGTGTGAATCCTGGTTCGCTTGCGAAGTTTCAATTGCCATCCGACAATCGGTGGGGCGAACCGCCTCGCATCGCAGTTGTGTATGCTCTCGGAGTTTGCGCTATGGATGAAGGTATCAAAGCACGCTCGCTGTCGAAAGTCATACAAGCGGTAGCAGATGCTGATAGAGTGAAAGCGATCATCCTCCGTGTTGATTCTCCCGGCGGCGATGCAATGGCATCGGATTATGTCGCAGAAGCATTGAAGAAATGTAAAGGAAAGAAACCTGTAATCATTTCGCAGGGAAATGTTGCGGCATCAGGCGGGTATTGGATTTCGATGTACGGCGATACTATTGTCGCCGCGCCGAACACCATCACAGGTTCAATTGGTGTTATCGGTGGATGGTTTTACAACAAAGGACTCAAAGACACGCTCGGTATGACGACAGACCTTGTGAAAGCAGGCAAGCACGCTGACCTTGGTTTTGGTTTCTCGCTTCCATTTTTCGGAATGGGAATTCCCGACCGCAACCTGAGCGAAGAAGAACGGGCAAAGATTGAACATCTTATCAAATCGGCATATAAAGAGTTCGTCGCGAAGGTAGCATCGGGGCGAGAGATGAAGCACGAGGATATTGAGGCGATAGCACAAGGACGAGTTTGGTCCGGCACTGATGGAAAAAAGAACGGCTTGGTTGATGTGTTGGGCGGACTTACCACTGCAATTCGAATCGCGAAGGAACGCGCAGGTTTGACACCGGATGAAGAAGTGGAAATTGTTGAACTTCCCGAAATGGGTTGGTTCGATTTCAGCAGTCTCTTTCAGCCGAAATTGTTGCCGGTCAAAATCGAAGACGATCCGGCTCTCAATCACTTGCTCTTTCGTTTGAAGCACAATGGAGAGCCGATGCCGATATTGCCGATGGAATTCTTGGAGGGTGAAAGCAGGAAGTAATAATAAAATGTTTAAGTGAGATGAGAACTCCGACTCTTATATTTTTTTCAAGAAGTCGGAGTTCATTTTCTTTTGGGAAGTTAATGAAAATATATTTTCCTGTCTTCTGAAATTCTTGTACATTGCATACGTTTTAAGTGAAGTTGTAATGTATAATCCGATTCAATTTGTCGTGCTGGCTCTC
>JACPVN010000271.1 GCA_016191715.1 Ignavibacteriota bacterium
AACAAGCCCGACAAACGGCGCAATGAATGTTCCGATTGCAACAACACTCTTATGGCAGAGACCGTGCGGCGCACAGTCGTTCATTCTGCAAGTTGCCTACGATACGTCCTTCACAGGTTTCCTGTTCAATAGCAGCGTTTCAGGAACATCTTACAATTTATTTGAAATGTATACAGCAACATGGCATTACTGGCGATTACGTTCAGTGAGTGGAAGCGATACATCCGCGTGGTCGTCAGCATGGAACTTCAGAACGGTTGGCGGCGAAGTAACTGTTGCGGTAGATGTGAATGAACGATGGAATCTCGTTTCTGTTCCTGTAACAGTTTCGGATTACAGAAGAAGCATTTTGTTTCCGTCTTCGTCTTCTTCATCATTTGCGTACACAGGAAGCGGATACGTTGTGGCAGAAACACTTCGCAACGGAAAAGGATATTGGTTAAAGTTCGGGGCTGCCGGAAATGTAAATCTCACCGGTGTAGCGCGTTCGGTTGACACGTTTACTGTTATGTCGGGATGGAATTTGATTGGTTCCATCAGTTCACCCTTTGCAGTGAAGAACATTTCAACAATTCCGCCGGAACTTTTCACGTCAGGATTCTTCGGATACAATCGCGGCTATGAACTTGCAGACACTATCAAAACGGGGAAAGGATACTGGGTAAACGTTAGTACGAACGGGCAACTTATACTGTCGTCATTGGTTGTTGGTCATTTGTCGTTAGGAAAAATTAACATTGTGCCGACGGATGAACTTCCTCCGCCGTCGCCTGAAGGCGACGGCAATGTTCGCAATACCAATATTTCAATAATCCCAAGTGATTTCGCATTAGAGCAGAACTATCCAAACCCGTTCAACCCAACAACCGTTATTCGTTATCAGTTACCTGTTGATTCGTGGGTGACGTTGAAAGTGTATAACATGCTCGGGGAAGAAATGGCTACACTTGTTGACGGAGTGCAGGAAGCGGGATACAAATTGGTTGAGTTGGATGCAAGCGGATTGCCAAGCGGAGTTTATACCTATCGGCTGAACATGGGAACTGAGACATACGTGAAGAAGATGGTTTATATGCGTTGATGCTGAAGCGATAAAACTATTCATTTACATTCACAGGAGGCATTGCAAAGACACGAAACGTGTCATGCTGAAATTATTTCAGTATCAATATCCGCGTCGAACAGACTCTGAACAAGTTCAGAGCGACAGATTGTGTGGTTTCTCAGGACCTTCGTATAGGAATTGAAACACTCACACTCGCCGTTTGATCTTCGTGAGCAAATTGAAACATGCCGCCGATTTCCCTCGCCCGTCGCTCCATGTTCGGAATTCCTTTGCCGCCGGAAAGTTCTTCATCACATTCCTTCAGGCATCCATCGTTGCTCAAATGAAGTTGAAACACCCCGAAATCATCTGCATGAAGATGAATTTCAATCAACGTCGGTGATGCATGTTTCAAACTATTGGAGAGCGCTTCCTGAACGATTCGCATCAGATTGATTGCCTCGACAGGACGGAGGGTTGCTCGCGTTGTACCATCAACAAGAAATTTCAAAACGATATTCGGATGATAACGGAGTTGTTTCCGCACATACAACTCAAGTTCTTTTCCGAATTTGTCTGTCGTCATGGAAGATGATTGCAACGCCCAGATTGTCTCCCGAAGCAACGACATTGTTGCGCGTGCATCTCCCTGCAACGAATCGAGGACACTACGCATTTCGGTTTGTTTTGATTCTGAAAACCTGCCGACAAGTTCTAAACCCGAAATGATATTCACCAACTGCGCCCCGACATTATCGTGCAGATCGCGGGAGATTCTTTCCCGTTCGTTCTGCAATGCTTGTTGCCGTTCCATGTCCTGCAATTTCCTTTTCAAATTTCTTTGAGAAACATAAATGATTGTGCCAATCAACAAGCCGGAAAACGCAAAACCGGAGAGTGAGAGAAACCACCAACTCTCCCAGTACGGAATTGCAATCACGAATTGGATTTGTGCCTCTTGCCCGGAACTCACACCGTCGCCGTTGAGAGATTCGACCACAAACCTGTACTCTCCATCATTCAGGTTGCGGTATTGCACATGCCGATCCTTCGTCAAGAGAGACCACGTCTTCTCTAATGGTTCAAGACGAAACCGGTACCGTACTTCACTCTCGCTGACAAAACTGAGCGACGCATATTCCATCATCACATTATTCTGAGAGTGTTCTAACTCTATTAGTTGTTCCTGAACATTTCCCGAAGGCAAAAATTCATAAATAAGTGAAGTATCAACAAACATTTTTGTTACCAACACTTTCGGAGGAATGATTTTTGGTGCGCGTTCCTCAACGCTCAAAGAATAAACACCATTCGGCGTTGCTATCCACAGGAGATTACTTGATGCAGAATAATGCACGTCGTTGATGCTGATGTTCTCCGAACTGAGGAACGGAAACGTTTGTATCAATCGAATGGAATTATGTTCATATTGATGAAGCCCTTTCGGTGTTACGATTAACAACTTGTCCCCTTTACTGTTCTCATTCAGAAAGATTCCCATTACCGGTACACCGCACAATCCTTCTTTCTCAGCAAATAGTTTCGATTGTCCTTCTTCAAAACGAATCAACCCTACATCCGTTCCAAACCAGACTACTTCCTTTTGGGAGACGGAGAACGTAGAGGGTTCTTCATACAGACAGAATATTGTATTCGATTGCA
>JACPVN010000243.1 GCA_016191715.1 Ignavibacteriota bacterium
AACCCAGCCGCTGATTGAACCTTCCGTCACAGTATATGTTCCCGGTTTGAGGAACAGGAAGTAATAATTTCCATGAATATCGGTCGTTGTGTTTTGTCCGTTAGAAAGTTGAATGGGCCAATTTGGAATTGTCGGTTCACCCGTATCCCAATATCCGTCTCCATCCAGGTCGTTGAACTTCCTTCCCATGATACCGCCTGTGGAATCAGAACAACAGCACCAATATCGTGGAATATGTCCGCGAACATATCCTGTCAGATTAAATCCCATCGCAACGTTATGGGTGTTATGAACATCTACCCGTATTGTATTCACTCCTGCTTTGAAGAAAGCCGGATTTGCAGTACACATGTTCACCGGATTCTTGTAAGGTTTAAAAGAGTACGTTCCCGTTGAATTAATAAAATTCCCATTGAGATACACCGACGCGGTATCATCTGCCCGAAGGTTCAAACACAGCATTGCGTCTTCAGAATCTTCCAAGCAGAAATAATACTCAAATACATAATGCCCGTTGAGGTCGTCGTCAGCAGTCGGATATGAACTAATCCATTTGCTGTTCGTCTGTGGATTTGCCCATGCATTTCCGGGATAGTAGGGTGGAATGACATACGCAGGTCGTCTTTCTGTCGTGTTGCCATCAGGGTCACTGAAAACATACCACTCGTTATCAAGTTCAGCATTGGAGAAGGTTCCACCTACATCCTGGTCCCACCCTGTGTTTAAGATGAGCGAATCAGAGCCCGGACAATAGAAGTTCCCGAACAAGACTTCCACGGTTTGACCAAGATTGACTTGAACAGTCTGAGTATATGCTGTTGTCGGAAGCCAATCTTCATCTAAGAATTCACTCACCGTATAAGTTCCTGCTATTACTTTCACGCAGAGTTGACCATCACTGTTCGTAAATCCGCTCGTCGAAAGAATACCGTTGACGCTTACGGGCCAATCTTCGATTCCGAGTTCACCCGGATCTTTCTCTCCATCCCTGTCTGTGTCATTAAATTTAGTAATGCAAAGTATTCCGACTGAATCGCACTGGTTTCCAAAGTTGATATTTTGTACAATTTGATTTGCTGAAACGGTAACATTATGAATAGTCGGTGTGGAAGTTTGTGTGCATCCGAACCCGGGATTTCCTTCACTCACCTGGTAACTTCCGGTAGCAACATTCGGAAAAAAATAAAATCCGAAATTGTCTGTGTACACAGTCTTTCCGTTTGAAAGATTGATGGGCCAATTTCCAATACCACTTTCTGTTCCCTGTTGCCAAATGCCGTCTCCGTTATCATCGAACCATTTGTAACCGCAAATTGCGCCTGAGTCGTTGCAACATTCCATCTTTTCCAATGTCACTCCGGTGCCTGAGACATACCCCTGAATGTTTAATCCCAATGCTCGTCCGTGTTGATTATGAACTACGACATCAAGGATGTTGGGGGTTGTACCGGAAACGAAAAGTGACTTATCGTTCGTACTTATGATATGAGTAGGATAACGGAAATTACATCCGCCGATGCTGGGACTTGTACAACCCGAAGGATTGGCAGGTGTACTTCCGATAGGAAAAGTATTCAAATAAACATCTGCCGCATCATCAACTAATAATTCCAGCCATAGGTTCGGATTGCCGGAAGTATCTTCCATGCAGAATTTAAAACGATATGTATAATCACCGTTGTGGTGAACTTCATTAACGGGATGTGAACTAATCCACTGGCTATTCGATAACGGACCATCCCAGGCGTCATGAGCCGAGCGGACACTCGCGGGACGTGGATTTGTCGGGCTTGGAGGATTTGAAGGATTGAATTGTGCGGTCGCCGCAGGAGGTTCTCCGATCACTCTCCAGTAATTATCAAAACCGGGAGCCGAATAGACACTGCCCGTGCAGTGGTCGAAGCCGGTATTCAAAGAAAGAGTGTCTTCGTCGCATGAATCACGAGCAATAACCGAAATACTATCAATGTAATAATACGCGCTGTTGTGTAATGCTGCCAAACCGCCCTGAGTTTGTTTGGTTGTATGACTGTTTGCACGGAAGTTCCCAATCAGCATGTATTGTTCTCCCGATGAAGATGGTGTATATGTTCCTGAAACCTTTTGCCATGAATTGATTGATGTGAGCAAACCGGAATTATGTACAACGTGTTCTGTTTGGAGAATCGGGCTGAAGTTGCCAATGTTAACCTGTGTCGGACTAAACCAAGCCCCTAATTCTTGCAAAGCATATTTACACCGATTTCCCAACCGGACATAGAACGAAACATTATACGTATTGCCGGCGACCAATGCAGAGGATAATTGCACTTGGAGATATTCTCTATAATCAGTACCCGGGGTCGAACTGCTATCGAAGTATGCAATAATCCCTGCATAACGACTTCCATGATATGAAGGAGTGTTTCCATAATCTGTTGTGGTTGAAGGACATGGAGTTCCGGCGACTTTCTGATTCCACCAATTATATGGAACTCCCGCCGAACCCCCGTTCACATCTTCACAGAATGTGTTGATGAGTGAGTCAAACAAGTCGGGTGATGCTAAATTCGGTGAACCCCAACCCGTCGCTTTGTTAACTTGACTCAGGTAATGTGTTGTAGATATATCTGTTGGGACAGTACCGGATTCAAAACTTGGATTCGGTACCAAGTTTTGAGCATTTGCAGTAGAATCCAGGTTCCAAAACAAGAAAATAAAAGTTGCCATCAGGCAACAGAACATTATAATACGTTTCATGATTTATCTCTTTAATGTTGAATGAATAAATGAATTATAAAAGTAAAGATGGATTTTATGTTTCAGTAATAATTTACTGCACGGACAAAGTACTTCGATTTAAAATTACAATCAATCATGAATCCCATGATTTTTGGGTTGGAAATTCATGATTTTTGCATCATAAAATTACCGTATGTTACCGTTATATAGGGGGAAAGAAACACACGGTGTAATAAGGAATGTTTTGCTTCATTTCGGTTGTTGCAGGTTTTTCTCTTTCCTCAGTTCACAACCACTTTCTTCGTTATCCGATACTCATGCTCAGCCCATTGTGCTTGAATACGAAATGTGTATTCTCCTTCGCTCAAACCGAACCGGCTAAACTCGACAATTTGTTTTCCTGCTCTCATCGGTTTTTTGTCACAAACGGTTTGGTGCTGATTACCGTTTTCATCAAAACATTCGATTGTTACTTCAGCATCTTCCGGGAGTTCAATCTCAAATCCAGAGGGTTTCATCGGGTTCGGGTATATAAGTCGGACTTTCATTTCTTTCTTCATCGAAATTCATGCTGGTTGCCGTGAAGATAGAGACATTCCTGATAACGGGGTATAGTAAAGTTTATGATTTTAGTATGGAATATTTATGATACGCGCTAGGTAATAGGTCGTATGCGGAGGGGCGGTGTGCTTAGGTGGAGGGTGAATCTGTGAATAGGAAATGTTGTGTTAGAGTTATGGAGTGTATAGTGTGAAGTTGCAAGCGGTAAGTTTCACAACAACAAATCCTGGTTCAGTGCAGGAAATCCGCTCTCTACGAACAAATCGCCTCTCACCGATGACAAATCACAACGACCTCCAATTGTCAATAATTCAATCGTACATCGTCTATTACAATTCGGTGATCCCTTCCCGTATAGCAAATTTTGTCAACTCAGCGACGCTGTGGAGATTTAACTTTTCCATGATATGTTAACGATGGGTTTCAAATGTTGAAATTGCAATGTTCATTTTCTCCGTCGCTTCTTTTGCCGAATATCCTTCGACAAGCCGTTGAAGAACTTCCCGTTCTTTCGGAGTTAAGGAGTGAGAATTTGTCGCTTGGTGTTCGTCGAGTGTATGAACATAATCATCTACAACAATGTCGGTAATTTCCGCGCTGATGCATTTTTTGTTTTTCAAAACAATATTGATTGCATGAGCAAGTTCTGTAGACTCGGCATCTTTCAGCAGATAGGCAGATGCGCCTGCCCTGAGCATATCGGCAATGATCGTTCGTTCCGTGTGCATCGAAAGCCCAATCACTTTCACCGATGGAAACTCCTGAATAATATACCGGGTCGCTTCGACTCCGTTCAGTCCGGGCATCCCAATATCCATGATAACAATATCAGGTTTATGTTCCCGGACGAGTTCGATTGTTGTTCTTCCGTCGGGTACATGTGCAACAACGTCAAACTTCAATTCGTCATGGAGAATCTTTTCTCATCCTTCGCGAAGGATGGTGTGGTCGTCCGCTATAATTATTCGTGTCGTTGTAGTTTGTTGGTTCATTGCTTAACTGGTTAGAGAGTTGATTGAATACCGGGTGATTGTTCGTTCTGATGAGACTTCTTTGATGCATTAATAGGCACTTGAATATGAATTTTTGTCCCTCTTCCTTGCCCTGTGGAAATCTCCAACAAGCCTCCGATGTGAAGTAATTGTTTGCGCACATTGCCGAGACCGAAACCGGCATCGGCTCGTTGGCGATGCGATACAAATTATCGAAAACAACAAATGATAAAAAGCACACCGTTCCGTCGCCCTGAACTTGTTTCAGGGTCTAACTCAGGTTTGGTTAGATGCCGAAATACATTCGGCATGACCATTTAAGTTTTTCTGTAAAACCGTATATGAATTTCTGGAGTTTATTTTACAATGTTTTGATAGTTCCAATCGGTTGGCTGGCGTTTCATCTTCTTTCCTTATTTGATAAAAAAGTCAAGAGAGGAATTGATGGACGAAGAAATTTATTTGAGAACTTACAACGGGATGTGCAACGACTCAAGCCAAACGCAAAACGAATTTGGTTTCATTGTTCTTCGATGGGAGAATTTGAACAGGCAAAACCAATCATCGCAGAACTAAAAAAACGTCACCCGGCAGTTGAAATTGTCGTTTCGTTCTTCTCTCCATCCGGTTACGACCATTCCAAAACGTACAAACTTGCAGATGTGATTTGCTATCTGCCGTTTGATTCCAAACAAAATGCTGAACTATTTCTTTCTATCATCCAACCGACTGCGGCAGTGATGGTTCGTTACGATGTGTGGCCCAATCATTTATGGAAATTGAAGCAGAAGAATATTCCTATCTTTATTGCCAACGCTACATTTAGAAAAAGTTGGCTGAGAAATCTTCCGTTCATCCATAATTTCTTTTATCAGGTGTATAATTCGATTGACCACATCTTAACCGTTTCGGAACAGGACAAGAAGGGCTTTCAGGAATTTCAACTCAGGCATCCGCAGATTGAAGCAATCGGTGACACACGATTTGACCAAGTGTGGCGACGCAGCGCTGAGTCACGTAATCGTCACGTTCTTCCAAATCATATCATTGACGGAAAGAAAGTATTTGTTATCGGAAGCAGTTGGTTAGAAGATGAAGTAGTGTTATTTCCTGCTTTGATTGAATGTAGCAAGAGCAACAAAAATCTTTTAACGATTCTTGTCCCGCACGAGCCGGATGAAGAGGCACTGGAGAGAATTGAGTTTATGCTGAACGGAATGATAAGTAACATTCGGCTTTCATCGTTGGCAGATTACAACAACGAACGGGTGATTGTTGTTGATAGCGTCGGCGTATTGATGGCGCTCTATCAATATGCGCACATTGCGTATGTCGGTGGAAGTTTCCGTCAGGGAATTCACAATGTGCTTGAGCCGGCGGTGTACGGCGTGCCGTTGCCCTTCGGTCCGAAGCATGAAAATTCTCAGGAAGCGGTTCAACTGGTGAAGCAGGAAGCGGCGTTTGTTGTTAGCACTTCAGAGGAAGCGCATCAAATGTTAAGTAAATGTTTGCATGATGAAGTGTTCAGACAAAAAGCAGGAATGATGGCGAGAGAGTTTGTAGAAAAGAATGTTGG
>JACPVN010000244.1 GCA_016191715.1 Ignavibacteriota bacterium
CAAAGCATATCGTATCACCGTCACCGGATTAAACGGATTCGGATAATTCTGTTCAAGTGCAAAGTGATAAGGAATCTCTGTCTTACGATTTTCTCCTTCGGTTTCTGGAGGAGGAGGTGGCAATTCGTTCGTTGTAATAATCTTGATTCGATTCAGTCCAATGGGCGACTGGTTCGAAAGAACCAATTTCCCTTGTTGAGTTGTCTTGACCCAGTATGCAAACCCGGGTTTGACTGTATCTGATGTAATGTATCCGGTAGAAGGCGAGTAGGCAAAAAATTGAGATGTAACCATTCCTTCAGGTATGCTCGTAATTATTTGTACTGGAATAGGAACGGAAATCGAACCAATCATATTCCATTTAGAATTCACATAAAATGTATCAGAGTATTTTTGCGCCCCATTGATTACAACTTCTTGATTATTCAAAAACTTTAACCAATATCCAGTCCCGCATTCAAATGAATTTCTTGGGACATACCCATTCTGAAATGTGAACGCACCCGTAACTGCATCGTGGAACATGTTACTCGTATTGTTGTCAAGAACAAGTAAGGGAAGCGACATCATATTCCACCCTAGTTCAATCTGATATTTATGAACCGTTCCTTGAACCATGATTTCGTCCGAATTCCATTCATTCAAATTTCGTTTTACTGATGAAACTCTATACGCCATTATTGAAGTTGAATCATAATTCGGATCAACAAGAATGGTATCAGTTGTTGTCAGATATTTTTGCCATTGTGATTCGCAACCATTGTGTGAAGCCGCTAAACGATACATTGCAAAATGGAGAAAGTTTGAATCTAATTGAATTCTATTCCAAGATAACTGTGCAACATTGGAATTCACATTGACAACAACATTAGTCGGAGGTGGAAGTGGAAAATTATCTATCGAATAACCACTATCCACCGTTGAAACAAAATAAATTGATGGAAAATTTGTATGTGCCGTTACTAAGAAACGTGACCAATGTGTTCCTGTACCGGATGAATCACGAAGAGTAGATGATACAGTGCTATATTAATCTGCCAATAAAACCGGAACAGAAGTAATAAAATCATAATTTGATGCAATAGTATCGTCCACTAAGAAAGAAGATTGAAGTGGTCTTCTCAACGTTAAACTCCCCGCAGGTATTTTTCTCCATAAACCATATTGAGTAATTGACATAACATCGGCTTCCTCAATATCACTTGCTGAAGCTGTCCACTTGATTCTTAATTTACCTCCGTTATCGTTTTGTATATCTTCCAAAGATAAAAAGCTTGGTGCAAGTTCTGACAACACCCCAGCAGATGTTATATATTGTGCATAAATATCAGAATAACTGTTTCGTTCATCTCTCCAAGTAAAGACGTATGTATTATATCCGATTTCAGTAATCGCTGGTTCTGCTTTTGCACCCCACGCACAGCATACAATTGTATTTGATTTTTTCCATAGCATCTTTCCTTGCAAATCAATTTTTTGTGCATACATAAATACCTGCTGACCATTCCCCATCGGATCTACATCTTCTACCCATGTAGCTAAAACTCCGCCTTGAGATGGAAATAAATTCAGTGCACCACCATTATTAACAACCTTTGTTAAAATAATTCCTTCTGGTATCCATTGTATCGCTCCACTTGTATCTATGTATTGCAACCGTATTTTTATACCTCGTCGAAATGGTGGTTCCCATCCAACTATCCATCCGTTTCCACCCGTATGAGCTGCTTCTAAACGATTCACATTTTCTATGGTTATCACTTTACCACTCATCCCCCATGGTTGAGTCCCGCTCGCACTTATTCGATGACCGTACACCTGAGTTGTTTGGTAAAGTAGTATGGCACCACCGTTATTATCACTTGATAAAGTAAAATACTCGGGATCACTATTTTGAATTGCAACGTTTACTCCTGAATCCCACAAGGCAGTCCCTTCGCTGTTTATACGTTGTGCGTAACAACCCCATGTTCCTGAATTTTGATAACCAAAAGAAAGAATCGCTCCACCCAATCCATCAGATTCTATAAATAATGGTGTTACCTTAATATTATTTGCATCAATTTCAATTGTATCTGTCCATGCTGTTGCTCCCGAGGTATCTATTAATTTGAAAATTATAATGCTCTGTATAATACGTGCAACAAGAACATTCGTATTTCCTAAGGAAACCATTCCATAAGTGTCATTTTGTAGATTTATTCCACTGTCTCCCTGCATAACAGAAATACCATTCTTATTCCATTGGCTTATTCCATTTTTATTGATTCTTTGCCCATACAATCTCGAATTACCACTTCTACTGTCGCGCCAGAATAACATTGCTCCTTCTGCCCCATCGGGAAAAATCTTAACGTTTTGTTGAGCGTTTGTATCACAAACTACAATGCCATCCACACTCCATTGAGCAATTCCATTAGAATCAAGACGTTGACTGTAAACATTTGAACTTGAATTTCTCCCATCTTGCCATCCAATGATAACTCCGCCTTTACCATCACTTATACTCACCGGATTATCTTGATTAAACTGATTTGTACAAACCGGAGTATTAATATTCGGATTGTTCGACCATTGTGCATCAATTGTAAAAACAATACCCAAAAGCATTATCAAGATTTTTGTTATTCGTTTCATGTTACTTTCACCTAAAATTATATTAACGTAGCAGCAATAATTTCTTTACATCCATGTAGGTCGGGTCGCCGACCCGACCCATAGCCGTCAACCGATAAAAATAAATCCCGCTCGGGAAATTACTCGCGTTCCATTCATGCTCTTTATATCCGGCAACTTGCTCACCATCTATAAGCGTTGAAACCTCCTGCCCCAACACATTATAAACTTTCAAAGTAACCTTGTAGGTCGAGACGCCGTCTCGACCCTCCGTCGGTAATGCATACCGAATCACCGTTACCGGATTAAACGGATTTGGATAATTCTGTTCTAGACTAAATTCTGTTGGTAAATTTGATGTACTGGATAATCTCAGAGTAATTTTTGAGTTTGAACTAATAATTTTTGTTTGAGCATTTGTTTGCATAGAAAATTCTTTTCCCTCGACAACAAGCGACGCAAATCTGCCATTCTCTTTGATATACCAAGAGATTGTAAGCGGATACTCGGCAGAAGATACATTGATTGGAATTTCTTTCTGTTTACCTGCATCTGCAAACTCAACCAACATGTTAGTAGAAAACCGCGCATCAAACACTCCGGTTGGCGGCGGTGGCGGCAACTCCCACATCCTACTCTTTTGAAAGCCGCTATAACTGGGAGGGAGTTGCACTCCCGACCTGTCGCCCGATACAAAATACATTATCTGTTTCCTCCCTTTCGCATCTTCAACCGTCAAAAAATTATATTCTTCAACCGAAGTCTTTTTTACTAACGATGTTGAGGAGGCTATAGTCGAATTGAGAATTAACTGACCCGCCTCTCTCATCTTTACCCAATAGCCATGCCCGGGAAGAATAGAATCAACTGCTTGATACCCATTAGAACCAAAGCCATAAAATTGCGAAGCAATATTACTATCTGGAATTGTAACGATTGAAGAAACTGAAACTGGTATTGATATTGAACCAATAATATTCCATCGTTGATTTACAGGTATTGTGTCTTCTACTGATGTATATCCAACGTAAGTTAAATATGGTTCATTAATCTTTTTCCAATATCCCTTACCGTTTTCCAAACTATGAGCTAAAACGTATCCATTGTTATAGTAAAATATGTTTTGTGGAACACAAATACCTTCTGCAACAGAAAGAGGAGAGGCTATAAGTTGCCAATCAAAGTCATAAAGAATGTTGACAATATTAACGGAAGAATTTGGCAGAACACAGTTACCCGCCAAAGCAATTGAAGTTGGCGAACCAACAGCATTATGGGTGATATAAAGAGTTTTATTCATCTGCCCAAGTGATCTAGGATTAAAAGTTATGTTCACAATTAAACTATCACCAACATTTATCGTACCAAACGTAGGAGTAATTAAAAAATTTGTATCACTTCCAGAAATAGAGGAAACAACTAATGGTTGCAATCCGGTATTATATAACAGTATAGTTGTCTCAGCTTGGCATGTCAAATTTACATTACTAAAGTCTATGTTATTATTTGATAAAAAGAGTGTAGGAACATTAGCGTACTTGACTGTTGTCCAGATTGATCCCTTATTCGTTGATGAAAATGCTGTGTTATCATAGGAAGTCGCTGCTATATATACATCACCATTTTTAGCTAATCCAAGACCCGATGGAATGTTATCACTGCTACCAAGTCCAGGATAAACCCCAACCCACTGTTGAATACCGTTTGTGTTATATTTGATGGTTATTAAATTATCATCATATCTTTTTCCAACTCCCGTTCCCGTTACATATACATATCCAAGTGTATCGGTAGCAATTGCTATTCCACCAGAATTACCTCCACTGCTCGGCGTACAATCATAGCGTGCTACCCATTGTCTATATCCATTACTATTGTACTTTATTGTTAAAATGTCATAGTCGTTTGTACCACCCGTTCCTTGTGCCCTACCAGTTACATAAATATTACCAAACCTATCCATCGTAATAGCCTGACCACAGTCATAATAACCACCTCCATAAAAAGATATCCATTGTTGTGTTCCATCTGTACTATATTTGATAGTGGTTATGTAATAATCATCTTCCCCTGTGACGTACACGTTTCCATTATCATCA
>JACPVN010000245.1 GCA_016191715.1 Ignavibacteriota bacterium
ATTGATGATTGACGATTGAGTCATTGTATCATTCAATGATACGATCGTCAATAACGCAATCGTCAATGATGATGGTGTTCTTCCGCCGCTTTTATGCCCAGACCCATGAACAATGAAGTAAGCATAGTAAAAATGTATGCTTGTAAAAACGCTACAAATAATTCAAGCATATTGATTGCGGCAACAAATCCAACCGATGCCGGCGCAATCAAATATGATTTGAATAAGAAAATCAATCCAATCATCGAAACGATGACGATGTGTCCGCCTGTCATATTCGCGTACAAACGAATGCACAATGCAAACGGCTTGGTGAACAGACCGAGAACTTCAATAGGAATCATGATGGGCCAAAGCATCGGGTGAACGCCCCCGGTCAAATGCTTGAGATAATTTCCGAATCCTCCCGCTTTGATTGCAGAGAGTTGAATCATGATAAACGCAATGACCGCAAGCGAAAGAGTTACGCTGATATTTCCTGTTGCCGATGCGCCGTAAGGAATCAATCCTAGCAAGTTCATTGCAAGGATGAAGAAAAACGTTGTCAATAAATATGGTAAGTATCTCAGCCCGCCTTTGCCCATGTTCGGCAATGCAACTTCGTCACGAATGAATTGTACAAATACTTCGATAAGGTTTCCGATACCTTTGGGAATAAGACTCTTGGAATTTTTCTTTGCGGCTTTGATTGTTACCAACAAAAGAATTGCCGCGGCGAGCCACATGAATAATACATGCTTGGTGATTGAAAGGTCAATGGTCAAACCACCGATTTCGAATGGAGGAAAATGGGGAAGTTCAAGATGTCCGCCCGGATATTCTATCTCGTGCGAATCTTTTAAATGATGTAGCAATTCTGTGAAGAGGTTTCCGCCTGCTTCACCATGCTCTGCTGTTTGCGCAACAGCCTGAACTGTATCTGCCGCGCTATGTTGTATTGTTTCTAATGAATCCGAATTAATAAACACGTAACAAAATTATTGTTGTCTTAAACTTACTTTCTTGTTGATATAAAGAACTTCCATCGTCAAATAGACGAAATAAAAAATACCGAGCGAACCGACTAACGCAGGAACATTCATTTCAAGGAACTTAATCAGTACCACAATGATTCCTGCTAATCCGAACATCCGAATTCCCATTCCGCCAAGTACGACTTTCAAAAACGTCGTCGCTGATTTGTTGAACGAATGTTCTATCGCCATATAACCAAGCAACACATTCACTGTTGCCAACACCGCACCTATAACTGCGGCTTTCATCATTTCACCATCACCGTACGTGTACAACGGATAACTTCCGAAGACACTCACACATAGTAACGCAAACAATACTTGTTTTGGAAATGACATTATTTACTTTTTTCTGTACCAATACTTAACTCACCCTAAATCCCTCTCTTTTCAAGAGATGGACTTCAAAGTAATTCGTAGATCCCCTTCTCTTGAAAAGAGAAGGGGCAAGGGGATGAGTTACTTTTTCTCTTCTTTCTTACTCAACTCATTCACTTCTCTTATGAAGTGAATCAACCCCGCCGCCGAGCCAAAAAACAAACACACAATCATTCCCCATGGAGTGGTTTCAAACTTACCGTCAATCCAAATTCCGACAAAATACATAATCACAACAGCCGCCGCCATCTGTATTCCGGAACCGAGAAACTGTCCTGATTCACGGAAAGTTTTTCCAAACTTTTCGCTTTCCCCCTTCTTCTTTTCTGTGGGGGCAAGCATCGTTTAACGACCTTCTGCTTTACGCAGTTCGGGCTTTAGCTCAACAACGCTTGGCATTTGTTTCGCTTCACCCATTGCACAGTTACCATCGAACAATGCGCCTTCGTCAATCACTAACTTTGCCGCACGAATATCACCCCGAACAACTGCTTTATTCTGAAACATCAACTTTTCCTGCGCAATGATTGTCCCTTTAATCTTTCCGCCGATTGTAATGTTGCGTGCGTTCAAATTTCCTTCAACTTCACCGGAAGCACCGATGGAAAGATTTTGTGCGGCAGATATTTCACCGATGACTTTTCCGTCTATCTGAATATCTCCGGGAGAACGAAGTTTTCCTTCAAGCACAGTGCCGAGACCAATCAGGTTGATTCCGGCAGATGGTTCATTTTTCATGGCGACAGTCTTTCTTATTGAATAGTGTTGAGATAATCCATCGGATTAAGAGTAACGCTGTTCTTCCACACTTCAAAATGAACATGCGGACCCGAACTTGCGCGCCCGGTATTCCCTAATAACGCTATGTTTTCTCCACGCTTCACACTTTCACCACGTTGCTTCAACAAACTTTTATTATGCTTATACACAGTCGTGTATCCGTCACCATGCGCAACGATAATCATCCAACCATCATCATACGTCCAGTCTGCATACAACACACTTCCGTGTGCCGCCGCCAGAACAGGGTTCCCCTCTTTTGCTACCAAATCAATTCCAAAATGATTTCCATCCGCATCAAACCCGCGTGTCGTGTAACCAATTACCGGTATCACCAACGGAAACCGAAATTCCTGTTTCGTTACAAGTTCATACATAAAACTCTGACTTTTCACAGGAACACTCACCGTTTCATTCCGCTGCATTACACTTTCAGAAACAGCAACTGCGGCTCGCTCATTCTTCTCTGTTTGATTTCTTTTCAAATCCCCCTTCGAATCTTGTTTTCCCTGCTGATTTCTGTTCAAAACATTCTCACCAAGCGCTTTCCGTAATTGTATGTTATACAACTGCAATGTATGAACTTCATTCATCAGCGAAGTCAACTCGGTCTGTATTTGCTGAACACGTTGACCGTACAACATCTCCAACTCAGGCGAAGCCACAGGCAAATACGTTCCGACAGGGGTATAAACTATTACCGCAAGAAGACCGACTGTAATAAACACAATCGCGCTCACAAAAATCCCGATAATTCCAAGTGAATTTACACTAAACGACCTCGATTTCTTCGATTGGTCGCTCGGAACAAAAACAACGGTATAGTTATCTTTTCCTTTACGGTGAGGGGTAGTTTCTGCAGGCATCAGTTAATAACTCGTCTACGACCCGTAGAAACTGTCCGAGAAGTCCATGCAAGCGCTAACCTTGCGAAGGTTTCACGTTTCGATACGCCCATATCGTTCAATTAACATCGAACTACTTAATGGCTATAACCTTCGCAAGGTTCTTGGTAAAGTTCTCGGACAGTTTCGTAGGGTAGAGCAAATTTCGGGTACTATTTTCTTAAAAAGTCGGGCAAAATATAAGCAAATGCAGAGTGATTTCAAAGCCATCATTTGCTCAGAATTCGCTCATTCAAACAACAGAAAATTTCTTATATTCTTCCCGTTCAACAACCACAAAGGAAACTATGCAAATCGGAATTGTAGGACTCCCCTACTCTGGAAAATCAACTCTCTTTCAAACTATTACCAAAACCCATCTTGATGCCTCTTCTTTGGCAAAGTCGGAAACGCATCATGCAGTGATTAAAGTACCGGATGCCCGGTTGGAAAAACTCTCGGAAATTTTTCAACCGAAGAGCAAAGTTCTTGCCGCCATCGAGTTTGTTGATGTCGTTGGGCTTCAGAAAGGGGAAAGCGGCTCAACACAATTCACGACTAATTTTCTTTCCAATGTCAAAACGAATGACGCGTTGGTGCAAGTCGTTCGCTTGTTTGCAAACGATGCCGTGCCTCACCCAGATGGTTCGGTTGATATGATGCGTGATGTTACTTCGTTTGAAAACGAGTTTCTTCTCTCCGACATGGCAATTATTGAAACGCGTATCGAACGCATCAACAAGCAAATGCTGAAAACCGGTGATGAACTAATGAAACGGGAATTGCCTGTGTTAGAAAAATGTCTTCAGATACTTCAACAGGAAAAACCGCTTCGGGAAGCAGTCTTCACAAAAGAAGAATTACATCTTTTGAAAACGTATCAACTTCTCTCTATCAAACCAATGCTTATTGCTTTGAACCTTGATGAATCGCAAGTGAGCAAACGAAACGAATTGGTCTCTTTAGTTTCTCAAAAGAAAGCGGGGAAGAACACAAAAGTAATTTCGTTCTTGGGAAAGATAGAGATGGAAATGTCAGAACTTTCGGATGAAGATGCCGCCGCGTTTATGAACGATTATGGTGTCACGGAATCTGCGTTGCACAGTTTGATTCGGGAATCGTACGATTTGCTCGGCTTGCAATCCTTCTTTACCATCGGTGAAGATGAGTGCCGCGCATGGACTATCAAAAAAGGAATGACGGCACAGGAAGCCGCAGGTGTTATTCACTCAGATTTTTTTAACAAATTTATTCGGGCAGAAGTCGTTCACAATGATGACTTCATCAAACACGGTTCATTTGC